>WFYH01000027.1 GCA_015490215.1 Aquificaceae bacterium | reverse complement strand
TTGCGGTTAAAAGTCCTACCGGCACTATCAGTATAACCAGCAGGCTGGTGAGCATGACTGGATTCTTTATGTATTCCTTTGAAGCCTTACCTATACTACCCTCCCTTCGGTAGAGGTAAATAAAGCCAGAGATGTTGGCTCCCAACTGGTCACTCATGGCGTAGAAGTAAGGAATGTAAAAACCTTCCCATCCGTATACGTCAACCCCGAGAAGCCTGCTTATCAGGTCTATCCACCACGGAACGGTCATTCCGATGAACTTTCCCCATCCGTAAGCTTGGGCGAGGGAAGATGTAGCTCCAGAGAGGCGCTTTTTTATAGCGAAGATACCCTCAAGTATGCTTTCCCCTTCACCTGCAAGGGTTCTTACAAGCCACTCCCCTATAGGATTTTGCTGAAAACCGAGTCTATCTAAAACCCACCCGAGACCTATTCCGCCGGCGAAACCGGCAAAGGTGAACTTTATAAGCTCCCCGAACTCTTCCTCTTCTTCCTCACGCTCTTCCCGCTTGTCCCTTTCTTCGGGCATAAGGATACCTTAAAGGAAAAAAGGGATTACAAAGGGAAGGGTCCCCTTACCAAGTGAGGACCCTTCCAGCAGCTCCGAGGGTAGGGAGGGCCTGACTGGGAGTCAGGAGGGGAACATCAAAGGCAAGATCTTCCTTCGTCATCCCGTTAAGTTCAAGAGACTGGAGGCAACCCACAAACTGAACCCCGTTATCTTGGGCAAGCTCCATAAACTCCTTTATGGTCTTACCCCCTTCTATGGGGCGTATCTCTTCAGCCACACCCTTTTTGAGCAGTTGGGTGGCAGGTCCGGTGAAATACATAACTACATTCATCTCCGCTGCTGCGGCGGTTGAAGCCAAGAAGAATGCGGAAGGAAGCCTTTTGGGGTTTTCGGGTCCTGTGATCAGTATTATGACAAGGTCGGGGGCTTGCTCTTGACTCATTTCTCTCACCTCCTCACAGAAAATATTATAAGAATATTCTAATACCCTTTTGCATTATTTCCTCGGCTTAAAATATTCCCATGTTCTTCTTCAGAAAATCCGATTTAGAGAAAAAGGCGGAAAAGGGTGACAAGAGCGCGATCCTTGAGCTTCTCAGGAAGGGCAAAAAGTCCAAGGCTAAGAAGCTCCTTGAAAAATACGAAGAGGATCCCGACCTGAGGAAGGTCCTCTTTGATCTCTACCTTGAGGAAGAAAACTACCGTCAGGCTTACAGGCTCCTTGAAAAATACGAAGATGACCTCGGAACCGCAAAGGATAGAGCAAAAGTTTACAGGATAGTAGGAAACTACAAAAAGGCGGTTGAGGAACTCCTGAAGATAGGGGACTTTGAAAGCCTCTACGAAGTGGGCAACATCCTTTATGCTACGGGACAGAAGGAAAAATCCCTTGAAATGTATGAGAGGGCTTTGAAGATAGCCCCTCCAACCAAAAGGGAGGAAGTTGAGGACAGGATCCTTAAGGTTAGGGAAGATCTCGGTCTTGTTGAAAAGAAGAAGGAAAGCTTCCTTGAAAAGATAAAGAAGGGTCTAAAGAAGACAAAGGAGGCGGTGGAATTCGGACTTCTCTTTAGGGGAAGGAAGGTGGATGATGAGTGGTTTGAAGAGCTTGAAGAAATGCTCGTTAGGGCGGATGTGGGTGTCAAAACTGCGGTAAACCTCGTTGAAGACCTCAGGAAGGAAGCCATCAGGAAGAACGTTAAGAGTTCCGATGAGCTTTTGGACGTTACCAAGGAAAAGCTGGAAGCGCTTTTGACGGGGTGCGAAGGAACCCTTACACTTCCCGAAGGCAAGAAACCTATCGTGATCCTTTTCTTAGGAGTGAACGGATCGGGCAAGACTACTACCATAGGGAAGCTCGCCCACAGGTTCGTGCGGGAGGGTAAAAAGGTCCTGCTGGTTGCAGCGGATACCTTCAGAGCTGCAGCTATAGAACAGTTGGAGGTATGGGCTGAAAGGGCTGGAGCGGACATATCAAAGAAGCAGGAAGGTGCGGATCCTGCATCGGTTGTTTACGAGGGTCTTGATAGAGCCATAAAGGAAGGTCACGACGTGGTCTTAATAGACACCGCCGGAAGACTCCACACCAAGGAACCCCTTATAAACGAACTCAGGAAGATAAAGAAGGTCATCCAGAAGCTCCTTCCCGAAGAGCCTACCGAGACCCTTTTGGTCCTTGACGCTACCATAGGTCAAAATTCCATCCAACAGGCAAAGGTCTTTAAGGAGGCTGTAGATATAACCGGCATAGTGATGACCAAGTTGGACGGAAGTGCAAAGGGAGGTTCCCTTATACCCATATGCA
>WFYH01000026.1 GCA_015490215.1 Aquificaceae bacterium | reverse complement strand
CTTCAAGGATGCTCTGGACGCTGAAATCAAGGGTGAGGATGACGTCCTTTTCCCCTCCCAGCATACCCTTGAGCGGGTGCAGGTATATCTTTCCGAGTCCCCCGTTGAAGTATATGAGGGCTTTGGAAAAGCCCCCGCCCAAGTAATCGTTGAGCATATACTCCAGCCCCTCAAGACCGATCCCATCCACCCCCACAAAGCCCAACAGGTTTGAAGCAAGCTTTCCGTGAGGGTAAACCCTTTTAAATTCCTCCTGAATACCCACAAAGCGGGCGTTGCCCGTTCTATTTATCAGCTCCCTTATAAGGGGTTTGAGATCGGAATCCACACCCGAAACAAGTTTGAATCTGCCTTTCTTTATTCTTTCTTCCAAACTTTTGACGGAGACCCCCGTTATGTGGGAAAGACCCCTGAGAAACTCCTCTTTCTTTTTGATCATTTTGGGATCAGGGTGAACGTAAACGGAAAGGGAAGGAACGCTGAGGGCAAGATCCTTACCGCTTTGGTCCCTTATCCCTCCCCTGTAGAGGGGTATCTTTACGGGGTAAACCCTTGCAAATCTCTTCTTAATCCACTCGGTCAGGTCCCCCCTTTGTAGAGCCTGAAGGTTGAATATCCAAAGGGAAGTAAAGGCAAGCAAAAGGAGACCCACGCCGAGAACGAAGATTATCTTGGCGTGGAACCTCCGCCTTTCTCTTAGATCCAACTTCCTTTACTGGTAACGGAAGACGCTTGGGTTGAGTATATCGGGATAAGAGGTCTCCATCTCGTAGTCAAACATCTGCTTGCGAATCCTCTTGAGATCGTTTCTGTTGGGTTTGAAGGGGTAGCTCTTTATGTCGGACACAGATCCGTCACCGAAGGGTCTGTTGCAGGCTACCTCGGTAGTTTTGCCCCTGCACCCTGCGGTCATGAAGGGCTTACCGCTCCAGAAGATCTCTTCAAACACTTCCTTAGAAACGCCCCAGTCAACTATCTGCCCTTTCTCGTTGAACTTCATATCCTCGTAGCGGGCGAGACCGTTGTCTATCAGGTATCTTGCCATCTGGACCCTTCTGTATTGGGGTGCGGGGCAGGGCTTTTCCTTTTCCATCAGGGATCCCTCTTCGGGCCAGAAGGAAAAGAGGTGAGTTCTCGCTCCGAGATCCCTTACCCTTTGGATGGTTTCCACCATCTCCTGTTCCGTCTCCCCCAAACCCACTATCAGGTGGCACCCTACGTAGCCGTCGCCCATGACTTCCGCACACCACTCCAAGACTTCCCAGTAGGTTTCCCACCTGTGGGGGCTGTTCATGGGTCTTCCACGGAGCTTTTCAAAGAGTTCGGGGGTGGCGGCGTCTATAGCTACGGTGAGGGTATCCGCCCCGAGCCTTTTGTAATCTTCAATGTCCTCGTATTTCTGCCCGGTGGCGTTCATCAGTATGGAGACGAAAATCTTATCCCCTAACTCATCAACCACCCTCTTGAGGACGTATTTTGTGTCCTTTATTGCTCTAGGGTGGGTTATCTGAGATATGCAGAGCCTTTCCGCATGTCCTACCTTTTTGGTTCTCTCTATTATGTCGTCCAACTTAACCGTGGGCCACTCAACCCTTATGAAGTTCTTTTTGGAGTATTCCATATCCCTCGCCTTCTGGAGTCCGCAGTAGGCACAGGTGGCATGGCACCCAGAGGGGTAGGTAAGGAGGGTGTTTATGCAACTGAGTTTGGTATCCCTGTAAAACTGACCCGGTATAAGTCCGAGGGTCATAGCTGCAGCCCAGCTTATCTGAAGATACTCGGGACTTTCCTTCTGCTGAGTCAGGTTCTCAAGCACCACCTTGTTCATACTCCTGACCTCCTTAAGAGCTAATTATATCCTACCGCTTTTGGAAAGCTTTTTGAGGGAAAAGAAGTCCCCTATGCCGTAGTTATTCCAGAGGATATTAAGGAGTTCCAAAAACACCTGAGCGGTTACAAGGGCATCCTCCAAAGCCCTGTGTAGACGTCCATGCTCTATCCCGAAGTAGTCCGCCAAAGACTCTAAGCTGTGGCTGGGAAGGTGGGGAAGAACCTTCCTTGAAAGCTCAAGGGTGCACAGGTAACGCCTTTTGAACCTCCTGTTCATGTAAAGGCGTGTGTATTTGTCCAAGAACTTCAGATCCTGCACCACGTTGTGCCCAACTATAACGTTATCTCCGATGAAGCCAAGTATACGTGGCAGAAGGCGGGGCATCTTGGGACTTCCTACGAGCATGGCGTTGGTTATACCCGTCAGGTTCTTTATCTTTTCCGAAATAAAAAAGCCCGGATCAACAAGAGAGGAAAAGGTTTCGGTGATCATACCCCCTTCTACCCTGACTATCCCTATATCTATTACCTCCGCATACCGAACGTCAAACCCCGTGGTTTCAAAATCCAAAACTACAAAGGTGTCTTCAAGAAGGAGATCCTTCATCGGAGGCTCCTTCTGACCGCTTCCCACATGGCTATGGCTCCTGCCACGCTCACATTAAAAGAACCCGTTTTGCCCTTCATGGGTATAGTTAAAATTTCGTCCGAAAGATTCCTTATGTTCTTTGAAACCCCTTTATCCTCCGCCCCCAAAACAAGGGCACAGGGGAAGGGTATTTCAAATTCCCTTATGTCCTTTCCACCTTTTTCCACTGAAAAGACCCACCCTCCCATATCTTTAAACTCCCTCAGAGAGCGGGCAAGGTTTACCACCTTGGCTAACATAAGGTAAAAAACCGCCCCCGAGGAAGCTTTCACCACCGTTTGGTTTATGGGAGAGGATCTTTCCCTCGGTAGAAGGGCACCTACGCCTCCCAAGACCTCACAGGTTCTGAGCAGGTTGCCCACATTCTGAGGGTCGGTAATGTGGTCAAGAGCCAAAAAAAAGGAGTTCCTCTTTATGGTCTCCTCAAAGAGGTGTTCGGGAGACACGTATTCAACAGGGCTGAGAAGAGCAACCACCCCTTGGGTTTTCTTTGTTCCCGCAAGCTCCTCTACCCTTTTCCTTGAGACCCTTTGAACCTTAACCCCCCTCTCCTTAGCGAGCTTTGCTATATCCTTCGGAAAGGAAGTATCGTGGGCTACGTAGATTTTTTCTATATCTCTGCCGGATCTGAGGGCTTCCTTTACAGGATTCCTCCCCCATACGGCGAAACCGTCCATAAAGAATAGTCTAAAAGAAGGGGCGGGCTGGAATCAGCCCACCAGAGACTTGAGTTTTTCCATAACCTCGTCGTAGTTAGGCTCTTGGGTTATCTCGGGAACGAGCTGTTTGTAGGCAACCTTACCCTCGGTGTCCACGATAAAGATAGCCCTTGCAAGTATGCCCTTGAGAGCTCCTTCCGCTATCACCACCCCGAACTTTTCCATATCCCTGTATCTGAAGTCGGAGGCAACCGTTACGTTACCTATGTTGAAGCTCTCACAGAACCTCTTTTCCGCAAAGGGCAGATCCATAGAGACCACGGTAACGTCCACCTTGTCCCCGAGCTGGGCGACCATCTCGTTGAACTTCTTGGTTTCGGTTTCACAAACGGGTGTATCAAGGGAGGGAACGGTTATTATGAGCTGAACCTTACCCTTAGCGCCTCCTATTCTCTTTTCCTCAAGGTCTTTGGTGACGACCACTGCCTCGGGTGCGGGGTCCCCTTCCTTCAGAGAGGGACCTACAAGAGCCACTGTATTTCCTTTAAGGGTTACAGTTTCCGCCATCCTTGCACCTCCTCCTCGGATTTTGCTCCAAATTCTAACAACCTCTGCTTTAAGATTTAATGTTTTCCGTCATAATTGGAATGATGATAGGGGTGGACATAGTAAAGAACGAAAGGATAAAAGAAGCTATTGAAAGGTTCGGAGACAGGTTTTTAAAAAGGATTTACACTGACAGGGAGCTTTCCTACTGCACGGACCAGAGGGCAATTTACGAATGCCTGTCTGCCCGTTGGGCTTGCAAGGAGGCGGTGCTCAAAGCCTTCTTCTCGGAGTTCGGAATCCTTTTGAGGTTCAAAGAGATAGAGGTTTTGGGCAAAAGAGGTTTTCCAGCGGAGGTAAACATAAAAAACGAGGAGGCTAAAAAGGCTTTGGGAAGCAGAAAGATTATCGTGTCCCTGTCCCACGAAAAGGATTACTCGGTAGCAGTTGCCATCATAAGATGAAAAGGCTTGACAAGGTTCTCCTTGAAAGAGGTCTTGCACCCTCAAGGGAGAAAGCGAAAGCTCTGATAATGGCAGGTCTTGTCTTTGTAAACGGCAAAAGAGTGGACAAGCCCGGATATCAGTTAAAGGGAGATGAAGACATAAAGGTCCTTGAACCTCCGAAATACGTTTCAAGGGGAGGATACAAGCTTGAGTGGGCGATAAAAAGATTTTCCTTAAACCTTGAAGGTAAGATAGCCCTTGACGTAGGGGCTTCCACGGGAGGCTTTACCGACTGCCTGCTCCAGCACGGTGTGAGGAAGGTATACGCCGTTGATGTAGGAAGGGGTCAGCTTGACCTGAAGCTCAGGAACGACCCGAGGGTGATTAGCTACGAAAAGACCGACGCCCGAATTCTATCCCGTGAGCACATACCTGAAGACGTTGACCTGATAACCGTTGACGTTTCCTTCATATCCGTTACAAAGGTGCTCCCTTCTGTTCTCAAATTCTTGAAAAGAGGAGGAATAGCCCTTGTGCTCGTAAAACCCCAATTTGAACTCTCACCCAAAGAGGTAAAAAAGGGAGTTGTAAGGGACAGGGAGCTAAGAAAGAAAGCCCTGAAGAAGGTGGTTAACTTCGTAGAAGACCTCGGTCTTAGGGTGTACGACATAACCAAGGCAAGACCGAGGGGGACCAAAGGCAACGAAGAGTTTTTCCTGCTTTTGAGACCCAAAGGTGAAATACAGGACACGGATAAACTGATAGATAAAGCCCTAAGCGAAGATTGAAATAGACTTTTGGTCGTTTTCCTCCCGCTTTGGATTTTGCCCTTGGTCTTTTTCCTTTAACATCATCTCAAGCCTTGCCTGCATCTCCATAGCGGTAGCTTTCATAGCAACCGCCCTATCCTGAGGTGACGGATCCAAAGGGGCGAGGGCAGCCCTTTTCACCTTACGGGCTATCTCTATGGTCTCTTCAGGCGTTTTCCCTTTCTTAAGCCTAAGGGGGACCTCCCCGCCCACTATATAGAGTTTTCCATCGGGACCCCTTTTGTATTTATACTTAACTGGACCAGCAAGCTCTCCCCCCGCTATCTTGTGGGCAAGCTCGTGAGCCTTTACCTTTTGCTCTGTCATCCTGAGCTTTTGCAAGGTAAGGTTCAAAGCTATACTCTCCCACCCTTCTATTTTCATAGCCCTACTTAAAAATTTAATCCAAGTTACCGCCTGCGAGTTATTTAACTGGAACACGAAAAATCTTGATAAGGAGTACTGTAGCGTAGCTACCCGGAGGGAGGAAAAAGGAAAGGGTGACCTCCCTCGGCTTGAAGTCCTCTATCTCAAGATCACGAACCGAGGCAAAAGCCTTTCTAACCCCGTCGGAAAAGAGGGCAACACCGCCCCTTACCGCTTTGAGGTCCTCTTGCCTAAGCCCTTCCTCTTCTAACACCTCCCTGATG
>WFYH01000025.1 GCA_015490215.1 Aquificaceae bacterium | reverse complement strand
GCAATAACGATAGGAGTTGAATACAAAGATCCAAAGCTTGCCAAGGCTATAGGAGATGCATATATAGAGGAGCTTCAGAAAATACTGAGTGAAAAGTCCCTAACTATATCCAAAGTTAATAGGATGTCTATTGAGAGGCAGGTAAAGCAGGCTGAGGAAGAATTAAAGAGGGCTTTGGAGGAACTTGCATCTTTCCAGAAAAAGGAAAAAGTCTTTGTTCCCGAAGAACAGCTGAAGGGAACTTTAGATCTGTACGCAAGCCTTCTTTCTCAAAAAATAACTCTTCAGATGGAACTAAGTAGACTCCAAGCGGTTCTCTCTCCCTCAAGCCCTCAGATCCTAAGTTTGAAGGAGCAGTTAAAAGCCATAGAAGATCAACTCTCAAAGATTGAAAAATCCGCAGGCATATCCGCTATACCCGGTCTTGAGGAAGTTCCCGAGAAAATGTCTGAATACACTCAAATATTTCTTAAAGTAAAAGGACTGCAAGCAAAGTATGAAACCCTTTTGAGACTCTATGAGCAAGCCAAGTTTGAGGAGCAGAAAGAACGTATATACGTTGAGGTAATAGATCCTCCATCTCTACCAGACATTCCTGTTAAACCCAAAAAACGTCTTATGGTAGCGGTAGCAGGCGTGTCTTCCCTATTTCTGGGGATATTCTTAGCGCTCTTCTTAGACTGGGTAAAGGAAGCAAAAAGGAGGCACTCTCTTAAAGAGGGTTCCCTTGAGCGGGAGATAGAAACTGTTCAGTCCGCTAAGGAGTAGGGCTCAAGGTAGCGTGCAGAGCTTAAAGGTGTAGAAGTTTCTGTTCCTTTTTATATCCCTCAAGAACTTGATAAATTTGGACTCTGAGCCTTTGTAAATTCTCCAGCTTTTTAAAGGTTTACAGTTGTGAAGGTCTTCCCTCACGAGCAGGAGCGCCGGACCCTTGATTTTTTCAGCGGAGGAAGCTCTGTAAACCACCCTGCCGCTGTAGAAGGGAAGGTTATAGTGAAAAGCCCCTACTTCATAGAACTTAAGGGATGGATCTATCTTTTTTACGGTTTCTCCTATATCTCGGTATGGTCTGTGCTTTTCCACCGCAGGTAGTAAAGCCCCGGATATATATAGAAGTAAACCAAAACCCGCCAGAGCCGGCGCAAGCTCATAGCGCCTTGTCAAGAGTGCAATCAGAGGAATAAGCAAAGACATCACAAGGAAAGGTAAGTTAAGTTCAAGCAAGAGCGCTCCTATAAGAATTGCCAAGGTAATGACAGAGGTTAAAAATAAGGAGGCAACCTTTACAAGCTTAGTTTCGGTATTTCTGGCTAAAAAGCTACCTACCAGCAGAGCCATGGCGGGGAAAGAAGGCATTATGTAAAGTGGAAGCTTCATTTTGACAAGGGAGAAAGCTACTAAAAAGGTTAAGAACCATATACTTGCAAAGGTGAGAGTATCATCCTTCTTTCTGAGCGCCCAAAAGAGAGCTATGTAAACGAGAAAGGAATAAGGTAGAAAGGAAACGTTTATATCCAAAAGGTAGTAGTAAATCGGATCACTTTCCATGGCGTAGATCCTCTTCACGTTTTCTCTGAGAAAAACTTCCAAGAATACATCTTTGTTGGTTTTGTATTGATACAGAAACCACCAGCCGCTCAAAAGGAAGACGAACAGCGTTCCTATGTAGTATTTGAGTTTCAAAAGCTCCTTTCTATCCTTTATCAGGAGGTAGATAAATATCACTCCAGCGGGTGCTATAAACCCAACAGGACCCTTTGTTAAGACCCCAAGGGAGGAGGATATAAAAGCAAGAAGTATAAAGTAGTTTTTCTTGAGCTTGTAGCCTGCATACCACAGGAGAAGGGACAGGTTCACAAACAGGGTAAGCAGTATCTCAGGAGAGGTGTAGCGGGCATTGGCTATATACTGGAAGGAAAGGGTAAGGGCAAGGAAGGAAATAAGGGCTTCTTTTTCTCCCAAAAATCTTTTGGCGAATATATACAGAGCAAAACCGCCGAGGAGACCAGCAAGCGCTTGAAACAACCTCAAAGAAAATTCGTTTACCCCGAAGAGGTAAAAGCTCAGGGCTGTAGTCCAATATGTAAGGGGAGGTTTGTTAAGTCTTATCTCGCCGTTGTAAATGGGGGTAAGAAAGTCCCCGTTTTTGAGTATATTCTTGGCGCCATCCGCATAGAAAGCCTCGTTAGGTTGCCAAACCTGATTTAGACCGAGATTGTAAAAGTAGAGGAAGGCTACTCCTAAGAAGAGGAAAAGTTTTAGCCCTTTAAGACTCAGCTATGTCGTCCCTCTCTATCTGGATATCTTCAGTAAAGATAGGCTCCATGCCGTAGGAGGGCATAAAGGTGCCGGATTCTTTCTCCGCCTCCTCCGCACATTTGGCACAGTATCTTGTCCAAGGTATGGCACAGAGCCTTTGGAAGTTTATCTCCTCACCGCAACCTTCACAGATTCCATAACCACCGCTTTCTATCTTCTTCAGGGCGTAGTCTATCTCTTTTAGGGTGTTGATTTCAATGTGGGATAGGTTATCCAAAAGCTCCTCCGTGTAGGTTATCTGACCTATGTCCTCAAGATCCCT
>WFYH01000024.1 GCA_015490215.1 Aquificaceae bacterium | reverse complement strand
CCTATGAGCTTTACGGATTTGTCAACTATAAGACCGCCTTCTCGGTAAAGTCCTCCCTTAACCAGAATGGTGTCCCCGTCCTTTGCTATCTGCAGAGCTTGCTTTATGGATTTAACTTTGCAAGAAGGGCATACCTCAATCTGCGCACCTACACACAGGGATACCAAGAGCAGAACTATCAGCGGGAGAGGCGCCCTTTCCATTTCTCTACAACATAGGATAGCACCTCTTCCCAAGTTACTATCTTTCCTTTAAAGTTTCTGAAGGCTGTCTGCAGATCTTCCTCTGAAGAGTAAGCGGAGATGTTCAAGCCCATAGGACTCCTTAGGTTGTCGCTTATGAGAAATTTCGCCTCTTCCACCCTGATAAAGGTATCCTTGTGGGCGAAGTCCGCCACCCACATGGCAAGGACATCCTCTTTTTTTACCCTGCCCGAGAGTAGGAAGGCAGCCATGCACTCTATGGAATCAAACTTGTAGACTTTTCCCTTTTTCGTCTTCAGTTCTGCGGCAAACCCCGCATCCGCTATTATCATCTTGCAGTAGGCACAGGAGTCCTTACCGTATTCTATAGGCTCAACTTCAGGCTTTGTCTCACAGGAGGTAAAAAGAAAAAAGAGCAAAACAAGGAGGGGGGCTGACAGCCTCATGTCTGAAGGGCTCTTGCCTCGGAGGATTTATCTCTCAAGGCGCTTACCCCCAAGGCGAGCAGACCGAGGACGAGAGACGCTGCCGCTATATAGGTTCCCCTGTCGGGAAAGGAGCAGGCTTTCATATTGAGGAGTGTTTTACAACCTATAAGAGGAGGCTGGTAAGCCATCCCCGGAATTTTCAAGGGAGCGTTCGGATCCAAGTTGTGCCCGTAGTCATACTCCCATCTGTAGAAGTCTGCTATCCCCAATATCCCGAAGATGATAAAGAGTATCACCCAAGCCTTAAGAATTTTCTTCTTACCCGTAACGGCTCCCGCCAGACCCAAAACTATGAAGAAGCCGAATATAAAGGGCATTATCTTCAGCTCGGGGATCTTCTCGGGTTCTATATATTTCATCCCTATGTAGTGGTTAAGGAGGTTTATGTTGTAAAGGTCGTGGGGCTTTTCACCGGTTATATCATTCACCCATATAAGCATTCCGAGACCCTCAGGATACTGGGGAGCTTGCAAAGTGATCTTCCAAAGGGGTTGGAAGAAGACCCCTATTAAAAGGAGAGAGGCGAGGGCGAGAAGCCCCCGGGAAAGGATGTTCATAATTTACCCTCCGTTACTCGGCGCACTTGCGCTTGTTGCCGGTGCCCCAGCAGAGCTTGACGTCCGCATCTCTGGGGGACACCCTCACATAACCTTGCATCTCTTGGTGAAGTGCGGAGCAGAAGTCGGTGCAGTAGAAGGGATATACACCGGGTTTTTCGGGCTTCCACTTGATGGTAAGGGTTTCACCGGGCATTATCAGGATGTTGGGAACATCCGCTCCGAACATGGCAAATCCGTGGGGGATATCCCAGTCCTGTTCAATGTTGGTCACGTGGAAGTAAACGGTATCGCCCACCTTTATACCCTCTATGTTGTCGGGGGTGAAGTGGGACCTTATTGTGGTCATGTAAACGTGAACCTCGTTGCCTTTCCTGACCACACCCTTTTGCATCGCTTCATCTTCGGACTTGACCGCATAGGGGTGCATATTCTTTTCAAGGTCGTAGATCTTCTTCTGGTGCTTGGTTACAAGCTCTGCAGGGATCATCTGAGCGTAGTGGGGTTCTCCGTGGGTGGGGAAGTCAAGGAGCATCTTCATCTTGTCGCCGGATATGTCTATGAGCTGTGCGGAGTGGGGAAGTTCAGGACCTGTAGGTAGATACCTGTCCTTGGTTATTTTGTTCATGGCTATCAGGTATTTGCCCCAAGGCTTGGCGGAGTCTCCTCCGGGTATTACGAGGTGACCGATGGAGTAGTAAACGGGTATTCTGTCAAGGACTTTACAGGATTTGGGATCGTATTTGACCACTTCCGAGGATATGAAGCAGGAAACGTAAGCGTATCCTTTATCGTCAAACTCGGTGTGGAGGGGTCCGAGACATATGTTCTTAACCTCACAGTGGTTTACCGCCTCGTATTTGAGTATGGGGATACCCTCTATCTCACCGGCGAACTGTTTGTTCTTGATGGCGTTGATCATCTTGGTGAAGGAATGTATGGGCTGATTAACCGAGAGCTTACCGCCTCCGATTATGTATTCCCCGTCGGGTGATACGTCAACACCGTGGGGAGACTTGGGTGTGGGCAGATAGTAGGCAACTCCAGGGCAGTCCTTGGGTTCAAGAATGGTTACACTGGTCTTTTTAACCGCCTTAGCTATTCCGGTGGCAGGATCTACGTAGTTGTGGTAGTAAACTGTCTTCATCTCCTTGCCCTTTCCTTGGGCAAGGCACTCTTCCGCCCTCTTCCAGTTGACCGCAAGGATAAAGTCTTTGTCCCTCTTGGATGCGTTTATCTCAATAAGGGTATGCGCCTGTTCGGAGTTGTAGCTGGTAAAGAAGCACCATCCATGGGACTTCCTCTTTCCGCAGTGGGCAAGGTCGTAGTCAAACCCGGGCACCAAGAGCTGGAAGGCTATCTCCATCCTGTCGTTTTTCTCTCCGGGGGAGTTGTCAACCTTTATGAAGGTTATGGTCCCCTTTGCCCACTTCTTGTAATCCGCTATGGGGTGGTCCTTTTGAGGTATGGGAACGCTGAACCTCGTTCCTGCTACCACGTATTCGGTATTTTGGGTAACAAAGGCAGAGGGGTGGTTTCCTGCGGAGTTGGGTATCTCAATTATTTCCACGGTTCTGAACTCGGAAAGGTCAATTCGGGCGACCCTCGGGGTGTTGTTAGCGTTTATAAAGAGCCATCTTCCGTCGGGAACACCGTTGGTCTGGGAAAGCTCCGGGTGGTGGGTGTCGTCCCACGGTATCCATCCGTGGGAGGTCATAAGGAGGTTTTTGGTCTCCTCGGAGTATCCGTATCCGTTCTCGGGGTTAACCGAGAAGACGGGTATAACCCTAAGGTTCCTTCCGGAGGGTATACCGTGAACGCCTATCTGACCGTTAAACCCTCCCGAGAAGAAGACGTAGAACTCATCGTGCTGTCCGGGAGGGACGTATACACGTTTTGCCGCTTCCTCCCACTGCTTGGGTAAGCTCTTGGTCTGAGAGAAGACCGCACCCATGCCGGCTATCGCTGCAACGGCAAGGGCAACCTTCTTAAGCTTGCCTCCCTTCATATCTATCACCTCCAGAGATCAAGTTTTCACTCCAAAGAAAGGATCCAGCGGGCTATCTTTTCCGCCTCTTCCTTTGAAACGGGCTGCCTCGGCATGTAGAAGGCAGTAACGCTTATGCCGTATTTCTGGGCAAGTCCCTGCCATTTGCCCACGCTCCCGCCAGTCATGCTCTGAACGAGAGTTTGGACGGCATCGGACTTACCTTTATACTCTTTGGCTATAACCTTGAAAGGGGGTCCCACCTTGCTCTTGGAAACGTCGTGGCAGGAAGTGCATCCCTTGCTTTTTACGAGAGAAGGCATATCCGCGGAGAGGGCTATTCCCGCGGAGAGAACAAGAGAATAAGCTAATAGTGATATTCGCATGTCTTATACCTCCATAAGCTTCCGTTAGTTTAATTATATGATGAAAATCAGACAAAGTCAATATTTGATTACTTAGTCATATTCTTTATGGATCAGATTATCAATTTTTTTAGAAACTACGCCCGCGAGCGCTTTGGAAGAAGGGTTAAAAAGATACCCGTTGCCCTCCCCTTTACCTGTCCCAACATAGACGGAACAAAGGGTAGGGGTGGGTGTATATACTGCTACAAGGGTTCAAGACCCGAACATTTGGATCCACGGACTTCTTTAAGGGAACAGATAGAACAGGGAATAAAGCACGCAAAGGAACGCTACGGAAAGAAAACCCTCTTCTTTATCTATTTTCAGTCCTATACAAACACCTACGGAGACGTTTGGAAGCTTAAGGAGCTTTACGATACCGCCCTTGAATATGAGGATGTAGTAGGTCTTGATGTGGGGACACGTCCCGATTGCGTCCCCAACGAGGTTCTGAGTCTTCTCTCTTCCTATAAAGAGAGAGGTTACGAGGTCTGGATAGAGTTCGGTCTCCAGAGTGCAAACTTTGAAACCCTAAAGAGGATAAACAGGGCGCACGGGGTTTCCGAGCTTGTGGATGCCACGCTCAGGGCAAAAGCATTCGGTCTGAAGGTTTGCATCCACACCATAGTGGGACTGCCGGGAGAAGATAGAGAGGACTTTTTAGAAACCGCAAAGCTGGTAGCCAGCCTGCGGGCGGACGGTATAAAGATCCATCCCATTTACGTTATGAAAAACACCGGTCTTGCCAAGCTTTACGAAGAGGGCAGATTCAAACCCCTGAGTTTGGAAGATTACGTTCGCTACGCCTCCGAGATGCTTGAGCTTATATCCCCTACCACCGTTGTCCACCGGCTGACCGCAGAAGCCAAAAAACCCGCCCTCCTTGCCCCTGACTACTGCACTTACGAAAGAAAGCTGGAGGTAATAAAAGCCATAGAGGATTATTTGAGGTCACGAGGTAGCCGTCAGGGTGCCAAGTTCCCCTTTCCATCCCTCAGTCAAGAACCTCAAGAAAGGAAGTGTGTATCTTCTTTATCTTTCCCTTAAAGTCAACGGTAGCCCTTTCTCCGCTCACTTCTAAAACCTTGCCTATTCCGAACACCCTGTGGTTTACAAGGACTCCCTCCTTTACCCTTCGGTTGGGTTTTAGATCCACTGAGTAGGAAGTTTTCCTCTTTTTAAAGTGCTCAAGGTTTAGGAGCTTTTTGGGTATGTCCGAAAGGAACCTGCTCGGCTTCCTACCATCCTCCTTTGTGTAGGAAAGATAGAGCTTATCCATAGCCCTTGTAACCGCAACGTAGAAGAGCCTCCTTTCCTCTTCAAGTTCTTCTTCGCTTTCAAGAGCAGACCTGTGGGGGAGTATCTCCTCTTCAAGGCGGGGCAGAAAGACCACGGGAAATTCAAGCCCCTTAGAAGCGTGTATGGTCATTATCTTTACCGCATCTTCCTGTTCTTTTTCCTCGGACATAAGGCTCACCTCACTCAGGAAGTCCTCAAGGGATAGACCATCTTTGAGGCTTTCACGGGCGGTTCTGATGAACTCTTTGACGTTTTCAAGCCTTTCTTTGGGGTCCCCCTTGTGTTTTTTTAGTATCCTTTCCATGTAAGGGGTTCGCTCTAAAACCACCTCAATAATCTGGGGATAGTTTTCCCTTTCACCGAGCGCCCATCGGTAGATATCCGTAAAAACCCTCAAACTCGGTAAACGCAAGCTTTCCAAAGCCCTGAGAAGAGCCCCCATCCTCTCGTAGGCGGTTCGGACTCTCTCTATAGTTTTATTTCCCACACCGTCACATAGATAGGTTATGGACCTCTCCAAAGCCAACCTGTCCGAGGGGTTTATAAGGAGCCTCAGAAAGTAAATAAGGTTCTTTACCTCCGCCCTTTCGT
>WFYH01000023.1 GCA_015490215.1 Aquificaceae bacterium | reverse complement strand
GTGGGTGAAGGCTTGCCTCAGGAGGTCTTTGTTTTTGAAGGTGTATCCGAGCCTCCTTTCTACCTCTTCAAACATCCTCGCATTTTCTGAAAACGAGGCAGGCGTTTGTCCCCCCGAAACCGAAGGAGTTGGAAAGAACCACCTTCACATCCGATTTAACTGCCCTGTTGGGAACGTAATCAAGGTCACACTCTGGGTCGGGATTTTCAAGGTTTATAGTTGGAGGGATTATTCCTGTCTCTATGGTTTTTACCGAGGCTACCGCCTCCACCGCTCCCGCAGCACCCAAAAGGTGTCCTATCATGGACTTGTTGGAGCTTACCTTGAGCTTGTAGGCGTGCTCTCCGAATAGCTGTTTTATAGCCATAGTTTCAACCTTGTCGTTCAGCGGTGTGGAAGTTCCGTGGGCGTTTATGTAGTCCACCTCTTCGGGTTTTATTCCCGCATCCTCAAGGGCGAGCCTCATACATTCATAGGCTCCTTCCCCGCACTCGTGGGGTGCGGTTATGTGAAAGGCATCGTCGGTTGCAGCGTAGCCCACCAGCTCCGCATAGATCTTAGCGCCCCTTGCCTTTGCTTTCTCATACTCTTCAAGGACTAAAATACCCGCTCCTTCGCCCATTACAAAGCCGTCCCTGTCTTTGTCAAAGGGACGTGAAGCCTTTTGGGGTTCATCGTTGCGGGTGGAAAGTGCCCTCATTACAGCAAAGCCGGCTACCCCTAAGGGCGTTATGGCAGCTTCCGTTCCTCCCACGATAGCGGCATCTATATCCCCGGCTTGAATGAGCCTGAAGGCGTCCCCTATGGAATGGTTACCGGTGGCGCAGGCGGAAACCACACAATAGTTGGGTCCCTTAAAGCCGTGCTTTATAGCCACTATACCCGAAGCCATGTTAGATATACCGTAAGGGATAAAAAAAGGCGAGACCCTGCGGGCACCTTTACTGAGCAAAACCGAATGTTCCCTTTCTATGTCCATCAAGCCCCCTATGCCGGTCCCTATGATCACTCCTATCCTGAGGGGGTCATAATCTGCCTCTTTTATACCGCTGTCCTTTATCGCCTCTTCGGCAGCGCCCAAGGCAAACTGTATAAACCTTGATACCCTGCTCGCTTCCTTTTTGTCCATAAAGTTCAGAGGGTCAAAGTCCTTGACCTCCCCCGCTATCTTTACGGTCAGCTTAAACTCGTCGGGGTCAAAGCTCGCTATACGGTCTATACCGCTTACCCCATTTACCAGATTTTTCCAGAACTTTTCCACCCCCGTTCCGATGGGGGTGACCGCCCCCAGTCCTGTTACGACTACCCTTCTTTTCATTCACCTACCTTTTTCTTGAGGTATTCAATAACGTCTCCTACGGTCTGGATCTTTTCCGCATCCTCGTCGGGGATCTCTATGCCGAACTCTTCCTCAAAAGCCATTATCAGCTCCACCACGTCCAAGGAGTCCGCCCCGAGGTCGTCCACGAACTTGGCTTCGGGGGTTACCTTTTCCTTCTCAACCCCGAGCTGGTCTGCTATGATCTCTACCACCCTATCTTCAAGAGCCATTCCTTCCACCTCCGAGCAAGGATTTTATTCAAAACATTCCTCCGTTAACATGAATTACCTCACCCGTTATATAGCTCGCCATATCGGAAACGAGAAAGAGGATAACGTTCGCCACCTCCTCGGGCTTCCCCATTCTCCCAAGGGGTATCTGCTTCAGATAGTTCTCCTTTATATCCTCGGGCAAAACATCGGTCATGTCCGTTTCAATAAAGCCGGGTGCCACCGCATTCACAGTTATGTTTCTGGAAGCAAGCTCCTTTGCCAAGGTTTTGGTGAAACCCACAAGCCCTGCCTTGGCGGAGGAATAATTTGCCTGCCCCACGTTACCCGTAAAGGCTACCACCGAGGTTACGTTTACGATCCTGCCCCACCTTTTCTTGAGCATGTCTTTTAGAAAACGCTGGGTGACGAGGAATGTCCCGGTGAGGTTTACCCTTATCACCTCCTCCCAGTCTTGGGGTTTCATCCTTAAAAAGAGGGTGTCCCTTGTGATTCCTGCGTTGTTGACGAGGATATCTACCGACCCCACCGCACCGTTTATCTCCTTGTAGGCTTTTTCCACCGATTCGGGAGAGGATATATCAAGCTCAACCCCGAAGGCTTGTCCTCCCGTCTCCTGAGCTATTTCTTTGGCAACTTCCTTTGCTCTCTCCCCGTTTCTTCCGGTTACTACAACCGTTGCTCCCGCCTGAGCGAGCTTGTAAGCGGTAGCCTTACCTATACCCCTTGTGGAACCTGTGATGAGAGCGGTTTTTCCTGAAAGGTCTATCATAATTGGCACTAAATTATAGCAGAATATGTGCCGAATTGCTATTATTAGGGAGGAGATAATGGGAGCGCTGCTTGTTTTAGCATTGGTAGTTCTTGCTTCCTGCTCTTCAAAACCGCCCGACATAAGATCTTACGAGAAAGCTAACCCTTATCCCGGAAGGGAGACATATTTTGAAAAATCAAAGGGTTCTCTCTACACAGGAGGTTACTGGGCTGACATATACGGCGAGAACAG
>WFYH01000022.1 GCA_015490215.1 Aquificaceae bacterium | reverse complement strand
GTGATAGAGGGGCTTTCTCCGGCTATAGCCATAGATCAGAAGACCACGTCAAAAAACCCCAGATCTACGGTGGGAACCGTAACGGAGATATACGACTACATGAGGGTCCTGTGGGCGAACATAGGGAAGCCCCACTGCCCTTACTGCGGTAGGGTCTTGGAAGGACTCTCCGCCCACGAGATCCTTGAGAAGGTTTACGAAAAGTATGAAGGCAAAAGGATTATGGTTCTTGCCCCCGTAGTGAGGGGACGCAAGGGGGAGTTCAGGGACCTGCTGAGAGATATAGACAGGATGGGCTTTACCCGTATAAAGGTGGACGGTCAGCTCCGTAGGGTTATTGAGGTGCCCCCTTTGGAAAAGAACAAGAAGCACTCCATTGATATAGTGGTGGACAGGCTCAGGCTGACCCAAGAGGAGAGGGCAAGGTTTTTAACCGCCCTTGAAAAGGCTCTTGAGCTGGCAAAGGGTTTGGTAAAGATAGAGGATGCAGAGACGGGTATAGAAGAGCTTATGAGCGAAAAGCTTGTGTGTCCGGATCACGGCTTCAGCATACCTGAGCTGTCCCCACGCCTTTTTTCCTTCAACTCCCCCTACGGAGCTTGTCCTACCTGCAAGGGTTTGGGCGTAAAGTGGGAGATAGATACGGGTTTGCTTATAGACGAAGAAGAGCCGGCGGTGGACGCCATAAGGATAGCGGACAGCGCACTCTTTAGCTACCTGAGGTTTCCCGTCATAAACCTGCTCAGGAAGTTCGGTATAAACCCCAGAACCCGCTTTAAGGATCTACCCCAGAGGGTCAAAAGGGTTCTCCTTTACGGGTCTTCGGAAGGTATTGAATTTGAGGGTATAGTCAAGCACCTTGAAAGAAGGTTTCTTGAAGAGGAGTCCGAAAGGGTAAGGGAAGAGATAGAGGATTTCATAGTGGAAAAACCCTGTCCCTCCTGCGGGGGATCACGTCTAAGGGACGAAGCCTTGGCGGTTTTGATAGAAGGTAAGAACATATGGGATATAGTTAAACTTCCTATCCGAAAGGAAAAGGAGTGGATTGACTCCCTTCTGCAGAAATTGGAAAAGAGGGACCTCCTTATAGCGGAAAGGCTCATAAAGGAGATTTCCCAGAGGCTCGGTTTTCTGGTAGATGTAGGACTTGATTATCTTTCCCTCTCCCGAAGCGCCACAACCCTTTCGGGCGGGGAGATGCAGAGGATACGGCTCGCCACACAGGTGGGCTCAAAGCTCACCGGAGTTCTTTACGTTCTGGACGAACCTTCAATAGGACTTCATCCTAGGGATACCGCAAGGCTGATAAATACGCTCAAGGAACTGAGGGATCTCGGAAACACCGTAATAGTCGTAGAGCACGATCCGGAAACTATAGAGTCCGCAGACCACATCATAGAACTCGGTCCGGGGGCGGGTAAAAAGGGAGGAGAGCTTGTAGCTCAGGGGACCCTTGAAGAGATAAAGGAAAATCCCCGTTCCCTGACTGGTGCCTACCTTTCGGGAAGGTTGAAAATTGAAGTTCCCCAAAAGAGGAGGAAGCCCAAAGGTAAGTTTATAAGGATAGTGGGGGCGAGGGAACATAACCTGAAAAACATAACTGTTGAGATACCCATAGGGCTTTTTGTCTGTATAACAGGCGTCTCTGGAAGTGGAAAGTCCACCTTAATTTACGATGTCCTTTACAGATACGCAAAAGCCTACTTTTACCACTCCAAGGAACAGCCCGGTGAGGTGGACCGTATTGAGGGGCTTGAACACTTTGACAGGGTTATCAACGTTGACCAGTCCCCCATAGGCAGGACTCCCAGAAGTAACCCGGCAACCTACACCAAAGTTTTTGATCAGATAAGACAGCTCTTTGCCAGCACACCCGAGGCACGGGCAAGGGGCTACAAACCCGGTAGATTCTCCTTCAACGTAAAAGGCGGGAGATGTGAAGCCTGTCAAGGTGAGGGAGTTATAAAGGTTGAAATGCACTTTCTCCCGCCCGTTTACGTTACCTGCGACGTTTGTAAGGGGAAGAGGTATAACAGAGAGACCTTAGATATTCTCTACAAGGGCAAGAGCATAGCAGATGTCCTTGATATGACCGTGGACGAGGCATACGAGTTCTTCGGAAACCTGACCTCAATAAAGAGGAAGCTCCAGCTTCTTAAGGATGTCGGTTTAGGTTACATAAAACTCGGTCAGCCTGCACCTACTTTGTCGGGGGGCGAAGCCCAAAGGATAAAGCTTGCAAGGGAGCTGTCTAAGAGAGAAACTGGAAGAACGCTATACCTCTTGGACGAACCTACCACGGGTCTGCACATGGACGATATAAAGAAGCTGATAGATGTTCTTCAGAGGCTTACCGACAGGGGCAACACGGTGGTGGTTATAGAACACAACCTTGACGTTATAAAGTGTGCGGACTGGATAATAGACCTCGGGCCCGAGGGCGGAGACGAGGGAGGACGCATAGTTGCCCAAGGTCCGCCAGAAGAGATAGCCAAATGCGAAGAGTCTTACACGGGAAGGTTCCTGAAAAAATACCTCTCTTAGGCTACCACTTTGTCCTTCCCTGTTCTCTTAGCCTTGTAAAGCTTTTCGTCGGCTTCCTTCAAGAGGTCCTCGGGGCTTTCCACACCGTCCCTCATTTCCGCCACCCCAAAGCTTGCGGTGAAGTTTATCTTCTTTCCCTCGTAGTCTAC
>WFYH01000021.1 GCA_015490215.1 Aquificaceae bacterium | reverse complement strand
TCCTTTCCTATCATCGGCACACCGTGACCGGGAAGAAGTATCTCCGCATCCAGTTCCATTATCTTGTCCAAGCAGGTGAGCCAGCTCTTTGAATTCCCCGATCCTAAGAAGGGTATCCTTCCGTCAAAGACGAGGTCCCCACTGAAGAGAACCTTTTTAGAAGGTATCCAAACGATCAGATCCCCTGAGGTATGTCCCTTGCAGTAGTGTCTCACCTGAACGGTGAGATCCGCCAAGTGGATGTCAAGGGCTTGGGTGGTTATATCGGGGGGCACCATGTCGGTGCCGTCCATGTGCTCTTTGAGTATCTTCTTGCGAGCCTCGTAGAAGTTCCAGCTGGATGGGTCGGATATGTAGTCAAAAGCCCATTCGTGGGCTATTACGACCGCTCCCGCCTCTTTTAGGGCACCCACCCCGTAGAAGTGATCCGTGTGGTAGTGGGTCACCACAGCAAACTTTATAGGCTTATCCGTAACGCTCCTTATAGTTTGGACGAGTTCCTTTCCGAGCTTGTAGGTGGTAAGGGCGTCTACTACCAAAACCCCCTCCTTTGTAACTACAAAGTAAGCGTTTGAAATAAAACCCCTATTTTCATAGCTCACCTGTTCGTAAACACCGAACACCCCGTATACGTTGGGTGCAATCTCTTTTAGGGTTTCCTTAACGTGCTTGGGGTAGTCCCCTGCAAAGGCAGCAGCCCACAGAAAAAGGATCAGTTTCAGAACCCTCCTCATAGCTCCCCTTTCACCTCCTTTATAGCCTCCTTGACCTCCCTGTCCGCCTTCTTGAAGATCTCCTTAGCCCTTTCGGAGAGCTGTTTCCCGAAAACCTTCAGCAGGGTTTCAACGTTTACAAAGCCCACCGCCACGCTCCCGTCCTCCCTTTCATAGATGTATATCCTGCAGGGTGCCATGACACCGAGCTGGGGCAGTTCCCTGAAGATCTTTTCCGCATAGGAGAGGTTGCAAACGAGCATATAAGAGAACCTCGGCTTTTCCTTTGCCACATCTACCACACCGAGGACGTTCATATTCCTCCCGTCAAGGGCTGTCTTAAGTAGGAGTTTTACGTCCTCAAAGTCTAAACCTTCTATGATCTCTTCATACTGGAGAGGGTGCCTTTTCTTAGGTTCCTGAGCCGAGACAAGGGCTACAAATATAAGCAGAAAGGCAACGAACCTGACCATGGCATAAAATTTTACCTTGATGAAAATTTCACTGTGGGTGGTGTTCCTGTCAATCACCTTTGCGGTCTGGGGCTTTGAAAAGGTGGATTTTAGCAAGAAGAAAAAGACCGTTCCCGAGATAGAGGAATACAAGAAGTGGATCCTTTCCGAGGAAAGGGATGAATACGTGGAGGTGGCACCCGGCATAGAGGTTAAAAAGGGCTGTAAAGTGGAAAGGGGCATAGCCTCTTGGTATGGAGGGAGGTTCCACGGCAGGAGAACCGCAAACGGAGAGATCTACGACCTCTTTAAGTTCACCGCCGCTTCAAGGACCCTTCCCTTGGGAACATACGTTCTGGTTAGAAATGAAGAAAACGGAAAAACCGCGGTTGTGCGCATAAACGACAGAGGTCCCTACGTGGACGGTAGGATCATAGATCTTTCACAGGCGAGCGCCTACAAGCTGGGGATGATGTATCAGGGTGTAGCTATGGTGCAGGTGATACCGCTCAGGTGCCTCTCGCCCGACACGGTTCTGAGGTATTACGATCAGATAATCCTTGACATGGCAAATACCTTTTGAAGATCTTAAGTTTATAGAGCTATGAGAACGGTTTTTGATAGGGATCTGATAAAGAAATACGACAAGCCCGGACCCAGATACACCAGCTACCCGCCCGCTACCGAATTTACCACCGAGGTGGGTCCGAAGGAATACAGGGAAAGGCTCCTGCAGAGCAACTCCCGAAAAACACCCCTTTCCCTTTACTTCCACATACCCTTCTGTGAGAGCGGATGTTACTACTGCGGGTGCAACATAATAATCTCCCACCGTAAGGGTATTGAGCGTCCCTACCTTGAAAGGGTTTACAGGGAGATGGATATGCTCGTCTCCCTCCTTGACGGGGACAGGAAGGTGGAGCAGCTCCATTGGGGAGGCGGAACACCCAACTACCTTGACTCGGAAGAGATAAGGGAGTTTATGGACCAGATAAAGAAGAGGTTCACCTTTTCCGAAGATGCGGAGGTGAGCATAGAGATAGACCCCCGCTATGCAACAGACGACCAGCTAAGAACTATAAAGGAGGTGGGTTTTAACCGCATCAGCATGGGACTTCAGGACCTTGATGAGAAGGTTCAAAGGGCGATAAACAGGATACAACCCTATTCTCTGATGGTTGACACGATGAAAAAACTCAGAGACTTAGGGTTTGAAAGCATAAACATAGACCTGATTTACGGGCTTCCCTACCAGACGAGGGAGAGCTTCCGAAGGACGGTGGAAAAGGTCATAGAGCTTGACCCAGACAGGGTGGCGGTCTACAGCTTCGCTTACGTTCCTTGGGTAAAGCCAATTCAGAAGATGATAAACCCAGACACCTTACCCTCACCCGAGGAGAAGCTTTCCATCCTTGAGATGGTTATAGAGGAGTTCCAAGATGCGGGCTACGTTTACATAGGGATGGATCACTTCGCCAAACCTAACGACGAGCTGGCGGTTGCCCAAAGGGAGGGCAAACTTTGGAGGAACTTTCAGGGTTACACCACACGGAAAGGGGTAGAGCTTATAGGCATAGGAGCCACTTCCATAGGGATGCTTTACGACTCTTACTTCCAGAACTTCAAGACCCTCAGAGAATATAACGAGGCGGTTGACAGGGGAGAGCTTCCCACCTTCAGAGGTTACATCCTCACCGAGGATGACTTTATCAGAAGAGAGGTGATAATGGATATAATGTGCAACCTCGGGGTGAGCTTTGAAAAGATAGAGAGGATGTTTGACATAAGCTTTGAAGACTACTTTGAAAAGGAGTTAGAGGACCTGAAACAGCTTGAGGAGGACGGACTCATACAGGTCAAGGACAGAAGGATAAACATACTTCCCGTCGGCAGGCTCCTGATAAGGAACGTTGCCATGGTCTTTGATGCCCACTTGAGAAATAAAAAGGAGAGGAGGTTCTCAAGAACCATATAGATGTCCCTACTTTCGGTGGATAGGGTAAAAAAGGCTTACAAAAGGGGCGGATTCCTCTTCGGGAGAAAGCCTTTCTATGCTCTCAAGGGTGTTGACCTTTCCATTGAAAGGGGAGAGATCCTCGGATTGGTGGGTGAATCTGGCTCGGGCAAGAGCACCTTAGCAAAGATCATCCTCAGGTTGGAAAAGCCCACCTCAGGCACCGTAAGTTTTGAGGGTAAAAACATATTCTCTCTGGGCAAGGAATATACCCATCAGGTTTCCGTGGTATTTCAGGACCCTAGAAACTCCCTCAACCCCCGCATGAGGGTAAAGGAGATAGTAGAGGAGCCTCTGATAGTTCATGGGCAGAAGAACCGCCTTGAGAAGGTTGAAAGGGTAATTTCGGAAGTTCAGCTTCCCGCAGATGTCTTGGAAAGGAAACCCGACGAGCTTTCGGGAGGTCAACGCCAGAGGGTAGCCATAGCGAGGGCGCTTGTTTTGAACCCCAAGCTGATAGTGGCGGACGAACCTACCGCCTCCCTTGACGTTTCTGTTCAGGATCAGATCCTCAGGATATTTCTGAAGCTCAGGGATGAGAAGGGGGTTGCGTTTCTCTTCATAACCCACGACATAAGGGTTGTGGAAAAGATAGCGGACAGGGTTGCGGTTATGTATGGCGGGCTTCTGATGGAGGTGGGTCCGAAGGAGGAAGTTCTGAAAAGCCCAGCCCATCCCTACACACGCTTTTTGCTCAGCAACCTACCCGTGAGACACCCTAAGTTTCGCAAGAGGGAAGATTTTAAGGAAGAGGAGTATATTATTCCCGAGGTGGGTTGTCCCTTTGCCCCCCGCTGTCCGCAGGTGAAAGATGAGTGCTCCCACACCCTCAGGAGGTCTCAGGTAGATGGAAGGATCGTCTACTGCAATCTATACTGACATCCTCGTCTTTGTTTTCCTGCTCTTTGCTTCTGGCTTTTTCGCCTCTTCGGAGGTTGTCTTCTTCAGTGTAAGCAAACCCCTCTTGATGAAATACTCCCGTAGCAGGCTTTACAGAATCCTGATGAAACTGCTCACAAAACCCAAGGAGGTTCTCATCTCAATTCTAATAGGGAACGAGATAGTCAACGTTCTTATATCTTCTTACGGGGCGAAGATCTTCACGGAAGCCTTCGGTAAGGAGGGAGCGCTGCTCTCTGCGGTTCTTATGAGCTTCCTTATCTTCATTTTCGGCGAGACCCTGCCCAAGAATGCGGTCCTTCCCATAGCGGACAGGCTTTCTCTTTTGTATGCTCCCATCTTTTACGTTTTTCACTTTATTACCTTTCCCATAAGGAAGATACTCACCATGCCCGTGCAGGGTCTTCTCAAAAGGCTCGGCGTGGAGGCTAAGGAGGAAGAGTTTGAGCTTTCCGAAGATCGCCTGCTTGGAATACTTGAAATGGGAATAGATACGGGAGAGTTCTCTTCGGAAGAGAAAGAGATGGTGGAGAGGGTCTTTAAAATGGACGAGGTGCTCGTTAGGGAGATAATGACCCCCAGACCCGACATATTCGCCCTTCCCGAGAAGGCAAAGGTAGGAGAGGTTATAGAGGAAATAAGAAAGAAGGGGCACAGCAGGATACCCATCTACAGGGAAAGGTTGGACGATATTAGCGGAATAGTCCACGT
>WFYH01000020.1 GCA_015490215.1 Aquificaceae bacterium | reverse complement strand
CTGAGGGAGAGAGGTTCTCTCCCAAGGGCTCTAAAGCCCTCTTTGGGTGTAAGGTGTGCGGATACGAAGTGAATGCGGATGTGAATGCGGTGTTCAACCAGCATTTTGTTTACCTGTCCCATCTCCTACATGGAGGTGGGGAAGCCCGCCCTGTGGTGCGGGTTGGGGTTTCGCTGAAAGGTCCCTTAAAGGGACGCAATCTAAGCGGAGCCCCTAAAGCAACAGCTACCTATGTCTATTAATGCCTATGTTTTTGGGTAGCTGTTGCAACCACCGCAAGGATATGAAGGAAGCCTTCATCCTTTGGGGCGGGGGTAAGGAGAGCTACCTCTCTTTAAAAAAGGCACGGGAAAGGGGTTTTGAAGTCATACGGGCGCTTTCGTATGTGGACCCAAAAAACCGAAGGCTGATAGGATGCCACCTTAGGGAGGACCTTGTAAGGGAGCAGGTTCACCGCTTGGGCTTGGAGTTTGTGCCCGTCTACTGCAGTAAAAGGGAAGGTAATATCCTCAGCTCCCTGCGGGAGAAACTAAGGGAGCTAAAACCGAAGGCGGGAGTTTTCGGAAGCGTCAAAGACAGGGAAAGCAGGAAGGTTTTAGAGTCTCTGATGCGCTTTTTGGACATAAAACCCGTCTTTCCCCTCTGGTGGATGGACGAGCTGGTTCTTCTAAAAGAGGAAACCTCCCTATGCAAAGCTCTGGTGGTGTGCAGGCGGGTAAGGAAGGTCCCCAAAAGCTATCTTGGAAAAATACTCACCTTGGATATGGGAAAAGGTCTTTTGGAGAAAGGGTTATCACCTTTGGGGGAGAACGGGGAATACCAGACCTTTGTGGTTGGGGCGGAGGAGTTTAACCTGAATGTGAGGGTGATGAAAACCCGAAGAAGGTCCCTTTACGAGTGCCTTGATCTATTGCCCGCTGACGAACCTGACCGAGGGGTTAGATAGACTTCCTGAAAGGACTATCCTGCCCAGCTTTCCCGAAAACTGGGCGCTTACGGAAGACTTTTCTAAGTTAGCCTTGTTGAGCTTAAAGGTCCCTCCGCCTTCAAAGACCATACCCATTGCTCGGATCGTTCCCCTGAAGCGCTCTCCCTTGAAGTCTAAACTCAAACTTTCAATCTCCACACCTTGAACCTTGATCCCTCGGATGTAAATCTTTCCGAAGAGCTTATCTTCCTTAAGCCTTATGCTACCTCCGATGCTGCTCACATCCTTCAAGCAGTCAAAGTTTGAGAGGGCAGCTTCCACACCCCCGGAGATCTTGACCAGAGCCTGCAGGCTCCCCGAGCAAAGTGCTTTAAGCTTTAGACCCTGAAGCGACATATCAAGGCTGAGAGTCTTTACTTGAGACACCTCCTTACCCCTGAAGAAGACCCTTGCATCGGAAAATCTAACCCATAAGGGACCTTCTTTTACCTCCCTCGGAAGAAGGAAAATGTTTGCCTTTGCAAGCGCCAGATCAAGGAGAACCGCCTTGGGCACCGTCCAAAGGAGCGCCACCCCGCACAGGAGCAGAAACAGAAACAGGAGGGAAAAGATCTTAGAAAAGTGCGTCAAAATCCTCTTCATCGTCTTCCAATGTTTCCTCTACCGTCTTTTTCTTCTTCTTTTTCCTGATCTCTTCTAACTTCTTCTTTATCTCCTCGGATATCTTCCTGTGCTCTTCGGTTATGCGGGTAAGCTCCTCGGGAGAGGAGATCACGTAGGGGGTTATGAAGATAAAGAGGGTTGTCTTGTCCCTTTGCTCCGAGTCCCTTCTGAAGAGCCTGCCCACGAGGGGGATCTTCCAAAGACCGGGCACCCCCTCCATAGCCTTCAGGGTTTTGGTGCTCACAAGCCCGCCGAGTATGACCGTTTGACCGTTTTCTATGACCACGTCCGAGGTTATCTCCCTGTTGGAGGTGACGGGAACCGTGTAGCTGGTGGTTCCTATCTGGTTTGTTACAAAGTCTATTATCTCCTCAAGGTTGAGGTTTACGGTCAGGCGCAGATTGTTGCCCGAAACCCTCGGCGTAACGTCAAGGGAAAGCCCCACCTCTTTGTAGTCGTAGGTGATTATAGGCTGTCCGTTTATGTCAAACTTGACCCCTTGAGCGTAGGGGATAACCTGACCCACCTTTATGACGGCGGTCTGGTTGTCAAGAGTAAGGACCTTCGGATTGGAAATTATGTTAAAGCCCGAACCCGTCTCCAGCAGGGAAAAGAGGAGGACCAGATCGGGGAAGAAGAACTCGGTTCCGCCCACAGAGATGGTCTTTCCCACATCGGAAAAAACGCCCATCAGAAAGCTCCCCGAAAGGAAGGAGCTGTAGATGTCGGTAAGAGAACTTCCCCTGAAGGTGGCTCCGCCCCTTTTCCCTAACACCTGCCACCTTACCCCTATGTCAAGCAAACTCTTGGTTGAAGCTTCAACTATGGTTGCAGCTATTAAGACCTGCTTTCTTCTCACATCAAGGCGGGATATCAGGCTTTTCAGGTTCTCGTATTCCGACCTCGTGGCGTAAACGATCAGGGAGTTGGTTCCCCTGTCAAAGCCTATCTTCATACCCTCCTTGGTGGTTATAATGGGTAGGGGCTGAGGTTGCTGCCTCTGGGTTTGAGTTTGAGCTTGCCTTCTCCCCGTTCCTTTGGTTTTTCCACCTTTTGTCTGAGGTGCTACGGCGGGTCTGGGCGGTTGAGTCCGTCTTAAGGTAGGGATACGCCCCGTGCCTCCGAGAAGGCTCTGGAGGGTTTGAGCTATCTCCTCTGCGGATATGAACCTGAGAGGGATTATGTAGAAAGCCCTCTGCTCGGCTGACACCTCTTCGGAGTCAATCTCCGATAGGACATCCTCTATAACCTCGTGGGCGCCTTCGGGCGCGAAGACGACGAGGCTGTTTGCCTCATCGCTTGATGCAACTATAACGTTGGTTCCGAAGCGCTTCAGAAAGGCGCTGTTTAGAGGGGTTATAAGCCTGACCGCATCGCGGGCGGATATATACCTGAGCCTGTAAACCCTGACCTCCCCGCGGGCTTGAGGGGAGTCTATGGTTCTGAGGATCTCCTTAGCCTTTTCTATGTTCTTCCCTATGTCCGCTATTATGACCGAGTTGGAAGGTATATGAACTGCCACACGGGCGAAGGGTGAGAGGAAAGGTCTAACGGAGTTGAGGGCAGGTTGTGCCTCCGTGTGCTTTAGGTTGTAAATCAGGATCGTAAGTTCCCCCTCCGCGGGTTTCTTTTTCAACTGAGCGGCGGTGACCGCCTCGTTTACCGGCATTATCTTGGCGGTATTTTCATCTTCAACCACCCCGAAGCCCTGCATAAACAGGGCGTAGGTAAAAAGGTCCCAAGCCTTTTTAACAGGCAGGGGATCTGTAAACACGAGGGTAAGCTTTCCCCTTACCGCGGGGTCAACCACTATCGTCTTGCCCACAAGCTCCCCCATAAAGAGGGCAAGATCCTTTATAGAAACATCCTGAAAGTTCAGAACCACCTCCCCCTTTTCCTTTGCCTCCTTTACAAGCTTGCCCCAGTCCTCCTGCGCGAAGGAGAAGGAAAAAAAGAACGCTATCACAAAAAGGATGAAAACCCTACGCATGCACTTTAATTATAGCGGTGTGTTTTCGGAAGGGTTTTGACTCCAAATCTAAACACTTGTTGACTTTTTCAGGTGTAAAGAGCTAAGCTATGTTTTGCGGATGGGGGAAAGGCAAAGGTTATTGGATTTTCTGAAAAACAGCGTCCTCTTTAAAAACCTTCCCGAAAGGGAGCTGAGGAAGATCTCCCTTATGTTTGAAACGGTAGATCTGAGGGCAGGGGAGGTTCTCTTTTACGAAAAGGACCAAAGCAACGAGATGTTCATAATTCTTAAGGGAAAGGTAAAGGCCTCCCTCTTTGACGATCAGGGCAACGAACTGGTGCTTGCGGAACTCGGACCGGGAGAGCTTATAGGGGAGATGGGGATAATAGATCAGCTTCCCCGCTCGGCGACCGTTATAGCCGAGGAGGACACCAAGCTCGCCTCCCTCAGCAGGCAAGCCTTTTTAAAGATCATCAAGGAAAATCCCGATATCGCTTTTAACGTGATCAAGGCGCTGGTTGAAAGGCTCAGAAGGACCGACGACATGGTTGAGGCTTTAGCCTTCAGAAGCGTAGAGGGCAGGATCGTAAAATACCTTATTGACCTTGCCCGTGAAAGGAACTCCAAAGAAGGGGACAAGTTCAAGGTAAGAAAGATGACCCACAGGGAGCTTGCCTCACGTATAGGCTCTTCAAGGGAGGCGGTAACGAAAGCTCTGAAGGCTCTAGTCTTTAAAGGTGTCATAGAAGATAGGGGCAACTTCTGGCTCATCTCTCCCGAGGCTCAGGAGGAAATAGATCCGTGATAGTAGCAGTTAAATACGGGATACTGGGCATCCTTTCCTCCCTCATAGGTGTAACCTTCTTTGCGGAGGAACAGCTTGTAGCCTCCGTGACGGGTCTTGACAAGGACAAGGTTCTTACCCTTGAAGTGTTGGCTCTCGCCATATTCCTCTTCGTTTCCGAACTTGTAAGGGTTGACGTGGTCGGAATACTCATGATGGTTCTTCTGCCCCTCATAGGTCTTGTGGATCCCCAAAAGGCGGTGAGCGGTCTGAGTAGCAACGCAGTCGTCTCCATAATAGCGGTGATCATCATAGGGGCGGGTCTTGACAAAACGGGGGTTATGAACATCCTTGCGGGATACATAGTAAAGCTCGCCGGAAAATCTAAAACCCGCATAATAGCGTTGATTTCCGGGACTGTAGCTTTCATATCAAGCTTTATGCAGAACATAGGAGCCGCGGCTCTCTTCCTGCCTGCGGTGGTAAGGATATCAAAACGTTTGAGGATACCCGTTTCTCAGCTCCTCATGCCTATGGGCTTTTGCGCCATCCTCGGTGGGACCATGACGCTGGTGGGTTCAAGCCCCCTTATACTCCTTAACGACCTTTTAGCCCTTTACAACCTACCGCCCTTTGGTCTTTTCTCGGTGACTCCGCTCGGAGTCATGTTAGTGACGGCGGGAATTCTCTACTTCGTTCTCTTCGGCAGATACGTGCTCCCCAAGGTTCATGTTAAGGACGATGAGGATAAGTTTCTGCCCCCGGAGCTTTCCAGAACCTACGACAAGATCTGCGGTCTTTACGAGCTTCATGTTCCCGAAAGCTTCGTTAAAAGAACCATCCAAGAGATAGACGCCAGAAGGAAGTATCAGGTTACCATAGTGGCGGTTTACCACAGGGAAACGAGGCACAAAAACTTTGCACCCCACAGGGAGGAAACGGTAAATCCCGGCGACGATATAGCGGTTATAGGGTGCCCTAAAACGGTGAACAGGTTTGCTAAAGAGTTGGGACTTGTTCTAAAGAATGACCTTGAGGAGTTCGCCGAGGACCTTTCCCCGGTAAATGCGGGTTTGGTTGAGGGCATGATAACGCCCCGCTCCGAGCTTGTGGGCAGGACACTCAACGAGGTCCACTTCCGCAGGAGATACGAGGTGAACCCGGTAGCCCTCGTAAAGAGGGGAAAGGTCATATATGCGGGTTTCTCGGAGATGAAGCTTTCTGCGGGGGACGCCCTGCTTATGTTCGGAAGGTGGGAAAAGTTTGCGGAACTGAAGAGAAGAAACGTTTTCGCCTTCTCAACGGAGATAAAGGGTGAGGTAATGAGACCCGAAAAGGCTAAACTCGCCCTTTTCTGGTTTGCGGTAGCTCTGACCTTGATACTGGTTTTCAACGTAAAGCTCTCTATCGCCCTGCTTACGGGCGCCTTGGGAATGATAGTAACGAAGGTTTTAAGTGTTGATGAGGCATACCAATCGGTGGACTGGATGACCGTCTTCCTGCTTGCGGGACTCCTCCCCTTGGGCTTTGCCTTTCAGGAAAGCGGGACGGCGGAGTTCATAGCTAAGTCCATAATATCGGGAGTGGGCGAGATCTCTCCTTTCTTCTTCTATCTGCTCGTGGCGTTGCTTACCTCCTTCTTCACCTTGGTGGTTTCAAACGTAGGGGCAACGGTTCTGCTGGTTCCTCTAACCATAGACATGGCGGTGGAAATAGGGGCGGATCCGCGCCTAAGTGCCCTTGTGGTGGGCGTGTGTGCCTCAAACACCTTTGTGATACCCACCCATCAGGTAAACGCCCTTATCATGAGACCGGGCGGTTACAGGACAATAGACTACGTAAAAGCCGGCGGGGGTATGACCTTGATCTTTATACTTGTGGTTATGCTCGGACTGTATCTCTTCTACTGACCTCTTCCACGATAGCCTTAAGCAGATCCTCTATACCCCACCTCTTTTCCGCGGAAACGAGAATAGCCTTGCCCTCTATAAAGGCGGGGTGGGGCAGGTGTGAAACCTCCTCTTGAGAGTCCACGATCCTGTCTACCTTGTTGAGAACGTAGATGACGGGTTTGTCTTGGGCGCCGAGCTCTTGGAGTATCTCCTTTACCGTCTGGATGTAGTCAAGCCACCTGTCATCGGAAACGTCCACCACGTGGAGTATAAGGTCCGCTTCCGAGACCTCTTCCAAGGTAGCCTTAAAGGACTCTATGAGCTCGGGCGGTAACTTCTTTATAAAGCCCACCGTGTCGGTAAAGAGGATCTTCAGATCGGGAAGCAGATTCCTTGCGGAGGTGGTTGTGTCAAGGGTTGCAAAGGGCATGTCTGCAGAAAAGGTTTCCCTCCCGGTCAGGGTTCTTAAAAGGGTAGACTTACCTGCGTTAGTGTAGCCTACTATAGCCACCTTGTAGATGCGTTCTCCGTGGGCGGGCATTTCCCTCCTTCTTCTTTGGTGCCTTCTCCTTTTTTTGACCTCCTCCAGCTCTTTCTTTATCTGGTGTATCCGCCTCTTTATGAGCCTCCTCCTTATCTCCGCCTCCTGCTCACCGGGACCTCTCGTCCCCACACCGCCCCCAAGCCTTGACATCTGTCTGCCCTTACCCTGAAGGCGGGGAAGCTCGTGGGTGAGTCTTGCAAGCTCCACTTGAAGCTTTGCCTCTTTGCTCTTCGCCCTGCGGGAGAAAATCTCAATAACCAGGTCCGTTCTATCTAAGACCCTCCTCTGGGTCAGGCGCTCAAGATTCCTTACCTGAGATGGGGTAAGGAAGTCATCAAAGACTATAGTGTCCGCTCCGGTTCCCCTTGATACCTCCTCCAGCTGGCGGGCTTTACCTTCCCCTATAAAAAACCTCGGATCGGGTCTGCTCCTGTTCTGAAGAACGTATCCTATACTCCTACCACCGAGCGCTCTTACGAGACCCCCCAGCTCCCTTATGGACTCCCTCGCTTCCTCCTTACTTACCTCCCTGTTCCATATACCTACGAGGATAGCCTTCATACGGGGGCTAAGAACCCTCCACTATGGTGCTTACCGCATGCTTGTAAATTAAATTGGGCTGACCGTCAACATCCAACAGGATCGTGTACTTGTCGTGGTTTAATATCTTGCCCGTTATCCTGTTTCCACGGGTCAGATAAACGGTTACGGTGGATCCTTTATTCTTGAGGTTATCAAGGATCTCATCCTGAACGTTTGTTTGTCTTTCCATCGGAAACATTCCGCGCACCTCCGTTATTAAGATAATTTTATAACATCCGTTTTTAGATAATCTCTGAGGACTTCGGGCACCTCCACCGATCCGTCTTCCCTTTGGTAGTTTTCAAGTATAGCCGCAAGGGTTCTTCCGACCGCTAAGCCCGAACCGTTGAGGGTGTGGACAAACCTCTTCCTGCCCGAGCTGTCCTTAAAGCGCGTTCTCATACGTCGTGCCTGAAAGTCCTCGCAGTTGGAACAGGAGGACACCTCCCTGTATCTACCTTGGGAGGGAAACCACACCTCTATATCGTAGGTTTTGGCTGCGGAAAAGCCCAAGTCCCCTGTGCACAGCTCCACCACCCTGTAGGGAAGCCCCAAGAGTTTTAAGACCTCTTCCGCATCCCTAACCAACCCCTCAAGCTCATCGTAGGAGCTGTCGGGATGCACTATCTTCACAAGCTCCACCTTGTTAAACTGGTGCTGTCTGATGATACCCCTTACGTCTTTGCCGTGAGAGCCTGCCTCCCTTCTGTAGCACGGTGTGTAGGCGGTAAGGTAGATAGGAAGGTCCTCTTCGGAGAGAATTTCATCCCTGAAGAGGTTGGTAAGGGGGACCTCGGCGGTGGGTATCAGATAGAGCTGGTCCCTTTCACACTTGTAGAGGTCCTCTTCGAACTTGGGAAGCTGACCGGTTCCAAGCAGTATATCCTCCTTTACAAGGTGCGGGGGGATCACCTCTATGTAGCCCTTTTCCTTGTGAAGGTCCAGCATAAAATTTATGAGCGCACGTTCCAAGGTGGCTCCCCAGCCCTTTACAACCGTGAACCTGCTTCCCGCAAGGGAGGCTCCCCTTTTAAAGTCAAGGATTCCCAATTTCTCTCCTATCTCCCAGTGGGGTTTGGGTTCAAAGGGGAAGTCTTTGGGCTCTCCCCAGCGTCTTACTTCAACGTTGTCCCCTTCATCCTCCCCCACGGGAACGCTCTCGTGGGGAAGGTTGGGTATCTGCAGGAGAACCTTTCTTAAAGACTCTTCAACTTCTTCCCTCTCTTTTTCCAAGGATTCTATCTTCTCTTTTAACTCTCTTACCTGAGCTTCAATAGATCCCGTGTCTTTCCCCTCCCGCTTGAGCATTCCTATCTCTTTGCTCTTTTTGTTCCTCTCCGCCCTGAGAGCTTCCACCTTCGTTATGATGGACCTTCTTCTCCTGTCAAGCTCCAGAACTTTATCTACGAGGTTGGGAAGGCTTTCGTCCCTCGTGGCGAGCCTTTCCTTAACGTAGTCGGGCTTTTTCCTTATCAGCTCTATGTCTATCATAGCTCTGATATTTTACCAGCCTGAGCCTG
>WFYH01000019.1 GCA_015490215.1 Aquificaceae bacterium | reverse complement strand
TCCCTAGTACGAGAGGACCGGGACGGGGCAGGCTCTGGTGTACCGGTTGTCCCTCCAGGGGCAGCGCCGGGTAGCCACCCTGCTATGGGATAAGCGCTGAAAGCATCTAAGCGCGAAGCCCACCCCAAGATAAGGGCTCCCTGAAGGGCCCCGGAAGACTACCGGGTTGATAGGCCGCAGGTGGAAGCTCCGCAAGGGGTGAAGCCGAGCGGTACTAATCGCCCGTTCGACTTGCACACCTACCCGAAAGAGAGGAAGGCCTATTGAGTTGCCGATTCCCCCGGTGCCCATAGCGGAGGGGAAACACCCGGTCCCATTCCGAACCCGGCAGTTAAGCCCTCCAGCGCCGATGATACTGTGCCGGCAGCGGCACGGGAAAGTAGGTCGGTGCCGGGGGTTTTAAATTTCTAAAAGGTGTGCAACTTGCCCGAGAGCCAACCCTCCATCGTTCGGTGGGATCCTTTGATGGGTGTAAACCTTTATTTTGTCTCCTTTCAGAAATTCCTTTACTCTTGAAACCAGATAGTCGTTTTGCATCACCCCCCCAGAAAGGCAAACCCTTTCTAATCCCGTAAGCTTTACCACCTCCGAGACCATACAGGCCAAAGTGTTAACAAACCTGCTTGCTGCCTTAACTTTGTCCTTCTCCTCCAGCAAAGCTAAAAGCGCAGGCCTCCAATCTATTTTCCCTTCCCTTATTTCAAAAGGGTAAACCCCCTCTTCCGCAGGATCACAAAGATCCTCCACCATCATAGCAGCTTGACCTTCATAGGAAACCTTATGCTTTAAATTCAGAAGAGAGGCAATCCCATCAAAGCATCTCCCTACCGAACTCGTCTGAGGACTGTTCAAAGAGCCTTTCCACAGCCTGTATATCCCTTCAACCTTTTTCTCGTTTACACCGTTTAACCTCTTTAGGGCTACCTCAATTCCTTCCTCACCGAATGCTTCAAAGAGCAAAGATAAAGCCACTCTGAACGGCTCCTTTACCGCCTTTTCTCCTCCTACCAATTTAAAGGTTTTCAGGTAGTATAGCCTTTCAAAGCTTCCGTATCTACACAATAGAAATTCTCCTCCCCAAATAGTCCCGTCCGTTCCGTAACCCGTCCCGTCCCAAGCCACGCCTAAAACTTCACCTTTAAGGTTGTTTTCCGCCATGCAGGAAAGGATATGGGCGTAGTGATGCTGGATTTTGATGAGGGGAATTCCTTCTTTTTCTGAAAACTTCTCAGCCCATCTACTCGTTTCGTAACGGGGGTGCAGGTCGCAAACAATTACCTCAGGATGGAATTTAAACAGGTGTAGGAAATCTTTAACGTTTTCCTCAAAAACTTCTAAAGTGCTGAGGTTTTCTACATCACCTACATGTTGACTTAGGAAAACCTTATCTCCAACACCTATAGCAAAGGTGTTTTTGAGCATTCCCCCTACCGCAAGTACTTTTTTTCTTAGCCTTCCAGGCAAAAATAGGGGCAAAGGTGTGTATCCACGGGATCTCCTGATAGGCGTGGGCACACCGCCCACAACCTTAACGACCGAGTCGTCACATCTTCGCTTTATGTCCCTGTTGTGGAGGAGAATATAATCTGCAAGGTCTGAGAGTTTTTCAAGGGCTTCTCCATTGTCTTTGACTATAGGTTCTTCCGATAGGTTTCCAGATGTAGCAACAACCGGTTTTGGGAAAAAATGGAGTATAAGATGGTGAAGGGGAGAGTAAGGTAAAAAGGCACCTATCCTTTTAAGGCTCGGTGCAACCGACTCTGCAATTCCCTTGCCCTTTTCTATCAAAACTATTGGTCTTTCCAGAGAAAGTAAAAGGGCTTCCTCCAGCTCGGTGGGTTTGGCAAATTCTTTCAGCTGTTTGATATCGCGGAACATCACCGCAAAGGGTTTTTCAGATCTTTTCTTTCTTATTCTGAGCAGTTTTACACTCTCTTCGTTGGTTGCGTCGCACAGAAGATGAAAACCCCCTATTCCCTTAACCGCAACTATTTTTCCTTCTTCTAAAGCTCTTACTGTGTCCTCCAAAGCCTTCTCCCGTTCGGACAAAAGTTTTCCTCCGCTACTAAATAGAGTGATCCAAGGACCGCACTTCGGGCAGGCTATGGGCTGGGCGTGAAACCTCCTGTCCTTCGGGTCTTCATACTCCCTTCTACATTCGGAGCACATAGGAAAGACCTTCATGGTAGTGTTTTCTCTGTCGTAAGGTAGGTCTTCAACTATGGTGAAGCGGGGTCCGCAGTTGGTGCAGTTTATAAAGGGATACATATACCTTCTGTCTTCGGGATCAAACAGCTCCCTCAGGCAGTCCTCACAGGTGGCTATATCGGGAAGAATGAGAACGTCCCTTTCCTCAGTCTTTTCACTTTCAAGTATTAGAAAATCCTTATAACCGACTGGTTCCAAGAACTCTACCTGCTGTGAGTATACATAGGCAAGAGGCGGCTTTTCTTTGTTCAAGAGAAGCAGGAACTTTTCAATCTTGTCCTTAGGACCTTCTACTTCAAGGGTAAGTCCCGACGAAGTGTTCCTTACAAACCCTTTGAGATCCAAGCCCCGAGCAAGATTGTAGACAAAGGGTCTGAAGCCTACACCCTGAACTACACCTTTGAGCTTTACCCTTAGCCTTATCACAAGATTTTATTTAGCATAT
>WFYH01000018.1 GCA_015490215.1 Aquificaceae bacterium | reverse complement strand
AGAGGAGCTTTTGAAATCTGCTTCTCAGCAGATAAAGGATCCTTCCAACGTAACCTTTGAAGGCGGGGATGAGATAGACAGGGCGGATCTGGAAGAGGAAAGGTTTTTGACTTTTAGGATTAAGGGAAGGGAAGCTACGCTTCTTCACAAGATAGATTACGCCTTGATGAAGATAGAAAACGGCACCTACGGTGTATGTGAAAGTTGTGGAAACCCCATTCCCTATGAGAGGCTCAAGGCGAGACCCGTAACTACGATGTGTATTAAGTGTAAGGAGGAGGAAGAGGAAAGAGAAAATGATTAACGAGAACATGGATTGGGCTTTCCCCCGCATAAAAAGACTGCCCCCCTACGTTTTTGCCGTGGTAAACGAGCTAAAGCACAAACTCCGCAGGCAGGGAGAGGACATCATAGATCTGGGTATGGGTAACCCTACCACCCCGCCCGCCTCCCACATAATAGAGAAGCTCTGTGAAGTGGCAAGGCGCCCCAACGTCCATGGATATTCCTCATCAAAGGGTATACCGAGGCTCCGCAAGGCTATTTGTGACTTTTACGAAAGGAGGTTCGGGGTAAAGCTTGATCCCGAAAGGGAAGCGATAATGACCATAGGGGCTAAGGAGGGTTACTCCCACCTTATGCTCGCCATGGTAACGCCCGGGGACTCAATAATAGTTCCCAACCCCACCTACCCTATACACTACTACGCTCCCATCATCGCCGGGGGAGAGGTTCGCTCCATTCCCCTGCTCTTTGACGAGGGGCAAGACCCTCAGGAAGAATTCCTCAGAAGACTTTATCAGACCGTAAAGGAGTCAATGCCCGCTCCCAAGGGCATAGTGGTAAGCTTTCCCCACAACCCAACCACCGTTTGCGTAGAAAAGGATTTCTTTAAGGAGCTTGTAAAGTTTGCCAAGGAAAAAGGAATATGGATAATCCACGACTTTGCCTATGCGGACATAGCCTTTGACGGCTACAGACCACCTTCCATATTGGAGGTGGAGGGTGCAAAGGATATAGCGGTGGAACTCTACTCAATGTCCAAAGGTTTTTCCATGGCGGGGTGGAGGATAGCCTTTGCAGTGGGAAACGAGAGGCTTATCAGGAATCTTGCCCATCTGAAGAGCTACCTTGACTACGGTGTCTTTACACCCATACAGGTGGCGGCGATAATAGCCTTAGACAGCCCCTACGAGATCGTTCAAAAGAACGCCCAGATGTATCAAAAAAGAAGGGACGTGTTGGTTAAGGGGCTAAACTCCCTCGGGTGGAAGGTGGAAAAACCGAAAGGTTCCATGTTTGTTTGGGCAAAGATCCCCGAGTGGATAGATATGAACTCCCTTGACTTTTCCATGTTCCTTCTGAGGGAAGCAAAGGTAGCGGTTTCACCGGGGATAGGTTTCGGCGAATACGGGGAAGGGTATGTAAGGTTTGCCCTTGTGGAAAACGAACTCAGGATAAGGCAGGCTGTAAGAGGAATAAGAAGAGCCTTCAGAAAGCTGGGAACTACCGTATGAACAGAACCCTCCTTTACGGAGAGGGTCTCTTTGAGACTATCCGTTGGCTCGGGGAAAACAGAAAGCTCAGACTTCACTACGAAAGGCTAAAGTGGTCTGCAGAGACTCTCGGTTTCCCCCATCCTACTTACGAGGAATTCTTTAATGAGATTAAGGAAGCCTCGGGCGGAAAGAGGGAACTTTACGTTAAATACTGTCTCATCCTGAAGGGGAAAGATCTCTTCTTTGAAAAACCAGAGGGCTTTGAAAGTAAAGTTATCGTCAAGAAGCTTCCCAAGGTGCCCGAAAAGGTATCTTTGTGCCTGTCGGAGAAAAGGCGCCATTCGGGAAACCCCCTCTGCTACCACAAGACAATGAACTACCTCTTTAACATCCTTGTAAAGAGGGAAGCTAAAGAAAGAGGCTTTTACGATGGAGTGGTGCTAAACGAAAAAGGGTTTGTAACGGAAACTTCTTCTTCCAATCTTATTCTGCTGAAGGGAGACAAACTTTTCACACCCGCAAGGAAAAGTGGGCTTCTGTGGGGAACCACACTGCAGGCTATTT
>WFYH01000017.1 GCA_015490215.1 Aquificaceae bacterium | reverse complement strand
TCCTATCTATCTAAGCTTAGACAGCGCTATTTACAAACATCTTGACATACGCAAGTTAGTGATTACTTTCTTATTTAGGAGGTGCAGCCATGGATTTCGGCTGGCTGGAGATCACGGTTGCTTCCCTTGTTCTTACCGCCGTTATAGGAGCTATTTGGACCAGAGGGCGCAACTGGTTGGATCCTGTTTTCTGGAAGCGCTTTGCCATAGTAGGTTCCCTCGTTATGTTCATATTCCTGTGGATTCTTACCTTTGACACCCTCGCCAAGACCCGAATAGGAACCGACAGGGTTCCCTCACCCACGGTTATCAACTACAAGATCACTTACAAATACGATGCCGACAAGGGCTACTACATGCCGGTGATCCACAAGGACGAAAAGGAACCCCTTTTTGGGAAGGAATACACAGAGGAGGAAGCCATGAAACTCCTTGTTAAGGGAAAGCTCGTTATCCAGAGCAGAGCCTGCATGGACTGCCATACCCTTCTCGGAAACGGAGCCTACTACGCTCCCGATCTTACAAAGGCATGGCTTGATCCAAAGTGGGAAAAGATAATGATCCCTGCTACCCAATCCCGAACCAAGGAAGAGGCTATGGTCAAGTTCCTGATGCACCCCGACAAGTATGCTACTTGGACCAGAAGGATACCCAATTTAGGAATAACCGAATCAAAATATCAAAACATCAAAGCATTTTGATGCACTCAAAATCTCTACAACCCTATTCAATGGTCAATGAGCCGGCGGGCACTTGCGTCCCGCTATAGCAACTCTTTCAGTTCTTCAGAGCCGGTTCAAGTTTTTCCTTCTTCTTAGCCTGCCTTATGTAAGGTTTGTCTGATCTTACCCTGATTTCAACGGTGTCAACATCCTTCAAAGTGCCCTTAATAAGTTCTTCTGCAAGGAGGTCTTCTACGTGCTTCTGAAGCGCACGCTTTAGACTTCTGGCTCCGAACTCGGGTTTGTATTCCTTTGCGATTATCCAGTCTATGAAGCTTTTGTGGAGCTTTACCTTTATACCCCAGTCTTGGAGTTTTTCGTTCACCTCTTTTACCTGAAGCTCAAGGATCTTCTCAACGTCTTTCTTCTCAAGGGGTCTGTATACTATGACCTCATCAAGCCTGTTGAGGAATTCAGGGTTGAAAGTTCTCTTAACCTGATCCATTACGTTCTTCTTCATCTGCTCAAAGTCAATCATTCCGAACTTCTTTTCAAAGCCCATGGTTCCGCCCTGAACGATCATGCGGGCACCGAGGTTAGAGGTCATGATGATGATTGTGTTGGAGAAGTCTATGGTTCTGCCCAGACCGTCGGTCAGGCGTCCGTCGTCAAAGATCTGAAGGAATATGTTAAACACGTCGGGGTGAGCCTTTTCTATCTCATCAAAGAGCAGGACCGAGTAGGGTCTCCTTCTTACCTTTTCAGTAAGCTGACCGCCTTCCTCGTAACCTACGTATCCGGGCGGGGCACCTATCAGGCGGGAAACGGTGTGCTTTTCCATGTATTCGGACATATCAAACCTAATCAGAGCCTCTTCGGTGCCGAAGAGGTATTCCGCCAACGCCTTAGCGGTTTCCGTTTTACCCACACCGGTGGGTCCGAGAAAGAGGAACACCCCTATGGGTCTGTGCTTTCCTTTGAGCCCTACCCTTGATCTCCTTATAGCTTTGGCTATCGCTTTTATGGCTTCATCCTGACCCACCACACGCTTCTTGAGTTCTTCTTCTATGTGGAGGAGCTTTTCCATATCGCTCTCGTGAACCCTTCTTACGGGTATACCCGTCCAGCGGGCGACCACCTCCGCCACGTCCTCCGCGGTAACCTTGGGTCTGTTCTTTTCCATTTCCTGCTTCCACTTGGACTTGAGGTTTTCAAACTTTGCTCTGAGCCTGAGTTCCTCATCCCTTATCTTTGCCGCCCTTTCGTAATCCTGTTCGCTTGCTGCCTTTTCCTTTTCCCTTTCAAGCTCCTTTATTTTTTCCTCAAGCTTTTTCAGATCGGGCGGCAGGTCCAAAGCCTTGAGTTTGACCAATGCACCCGCTTCATCCACCACATCTATAGCTTTGTCAGGAAGGTTCCGGTCTGTGATGTATTTAACCGAAAGGGACACCGCCTTTTCCAAAGCTTCAGGGG
>WFYH01000016.1 GCA_015490215.1 Aquificaceae bacterium | reverse complement strand
CTTTATTCCGGTAGGAACAGCTATGAGAAGGGTTGTGTAGGACATGAGGATCTTTACCCAGTCAGGTATTCCGGAAACGAACATATGGTGGGTCCAAACGAGGAATCCGACAACCGCTATAGCCCATATGGCAACCACCATGGACTTGTATCCGAAGATAGGCTTCCTCGCAAAGGTGGAAACTACCTCGGATATAACACCGAATGCGGGAAGAACCATAACGTAAACCGCAGGGTGAGAGTAGAACCAGAAGAGGTTTTGATAAAGTATCGGGTCTCCGCCTTTGAGGGGGTTAAAGAAGTTGGTTCCGAGGTATGTGTCGAGAAAGAGCATGGTAACCGCACCCGCAACCGCGGGGACTCCGAGAAGCTGTATTACGTTCGCAGCCATAATACCGTGAACGAAAAGGTTAAGGTTAAAGAAGCCTATACCGGGTTGTCTCATAGAGACAACGGTGGTTATGAAGTTAACCGCACCCGCAATAGAAGCAAAACCTGTAAGGTGCCATATGAACACGAAGAGTGCGGTCGTTCCCGCGTAACCTACCCCTTCCTTAGTAGCGAGGGGAGGGTATCCTGTCCACATGGTCATTATCTCGTTTCCGGGGATAAAGGTAAGGAGCGCTATCACGCTCGCCGCAAAGAACATCCAGTATCCGAGAGCGTTAAGACGGGGGAACGCAACGTCCCTTGCCCCTATCATAAGAGGTATAAGGAAGTTAGCGAAGGCTCCCCATATACCTATAGCCCACCAGAGGAGTATCACCGCTCCGTGAACTGTCAAAAACCAGTTGTAGGTTTCGGGTTCCAAATACTGGGCTCCGGGAGCAAAGAGTTCAAGCCTCATACCCAGAGCCATCAGGCCCGCAACTATGAAGAACAAGGTGGATGTAACCCCGTAGAGGATACCTATCTTCTTATGGTCTGTGGTAAAGATCCATTCCCAGAAAGAAGCTGCGAACCAAGGCCTCTCTACATGAATAGCTCCCTTCATCTTACAACCTCCTGAGCCTTATTAGACTCTATGTTAGCAAGTTCTAACTTAGCATTCTCATGATTTAGATCAGCAACTTCCCCTTTAAGCCACTTTTCAAACTCTTCTTTAGGAACAACCTTCAGCTTTGCAAACATCCTCGAGTGCCAACGTCCGCAGTATTCTCTGCAGAAGACCCAATATTCACCAGGTTTGTTGATCTGGAACCAAACGTAGGTTGTTCTTCCGGGCACTATGTCTTGAACTACACCCGCGGGTTGAACGTAGAAGGCGTGTATTACATCGGTGTCGTAAGTGGTGAGAACCGCTTTTATAGGAACACCTGCGGGTATGTAAACGTATTGCTGGGTAACCCCGTCCACAGAGTAGCATTCTTCGGGTTTGCACTTTTGATCGGCGGTATCTTTTTTAGCGTCTGCAAGAACCGTTTTTCCGTTAGGATACTGGAACATCCATCCCCACGAGTAAGCGGTAACCTTAAGCTCCATAGCGTTCTCAGGAGGTTTCCTCATTTGCGTAAAGAGTGCAAAGCCGTGGGTAGCAAGGTAGAGAACTATAATTAGAGGAACTATCGTCCAGAGAGCTTCCAGACCCCAGTGGCCTTCGTGCTCCTGATCACCCTTCTCCCTTTCTCCGGGCTTGTAGCGGTATTTGATCATAAAGATAAGGGAAGGTATAGCAACCACAGCGTAGATGATCACCGAGATAACGAGCCAAATTTTGTAAATGATTTCCCAAAGGTCGTAAGGTCTGGCTATAACCTCGCTTTCACCTGCGAGGGCAACACCCACAAGAACTAATCCCAGCAGTGCTTTCATTCTGAACACCTCCTGAGCTTATATTTTCAGACCACCCACAAGATAAGCGGTTCCTGCAACCAACAGCCACATTACGTCAACGAAGTGCCAGTAAGCGCTGGTGGTTCTCAGGATGGTCATCTTTTCCGAGTTTATCTTCCCCGCCAAGGTAAATATCAGAACATAGGCCTGCATTATCAAACCGACTATAACGTGGGAGGTGTGTATCCCCGTCAATACGTAAAATCCCGTTCCGTACATGTTGGAGCTCAAGGTAAACCCTTCATGCCAAAGGTGTTTCCACTCCGCTACGTGGAGAACTATAAACAAAAGCCCTAAGAACATAGTGAGGAGAATAAACAGAACGGTTTTACCTGTTTCGTTGTGGTGCATCGCCTGTTCCGCTTTCCAGATAGTAAAACTCGACGCCCAGAGGATAAGGGTGAGGATTATTGGCATTTTAAGGTTCATAGCTTCCGGTATCCACTGACTCACCCACACGTCCGCGTGGATAGCCCTCGCCATCCAAAAAGCTGCGAATACGGTTCCGAAGATAACTACCTCCGAGATTATGAATAGGTAAATACCTAAGTTTCCGTAGCCTTCATCATGTCCCTTGGTAAAGAACTCGTTGGCCCATCCCGCCATACCTATGATGGCAAGGAGTGCGGATATACCTCCGAGGATAACCGCAAGGAGGGGGTTCTTCCAAGCGAAGTAAGCGGTGATGGAGATTGGAGCGAGAAGTATGGCTATACCTACGGGGAGGGGCCAGATACTAACCTCGTGCTCTCCGTGATGGTGGTGAGCAACCTCCTGAGCCATTCTCCTAACCTCCTTTTTTTATTCTTCCTGAGCCAAATATTTTACAACAGCTCTTTGAGATCCCTTTCTACCTCTGTATATTTTCCAAGTTTTACCTTTACGATCTTGCCCTCTCTGTCAAGGAGAAAGGAGGTGGGAAGACCTTGAATCATGTAGAGGTTAGAAACGTTTCCGTCGTCCATGAGAACGGGGAAAGAGACCTTAAAGTCTCTTATGAATTTTCTGACCTGTTCTTGGGAGGAGTCCGTGCTTATAGCTAAAATCTCAAATCCCTTGTCCCTGTATTTTTTGTAAACCCTTTCAAAAAGGGGCATCTCTTCCCTGCAGGGAGGACACCAAGTGGCCCAAAAATTTATGAGAACTACCTTCCCTTTCAGGGAACTTAGCCTTATCTCTTTACCCTCTAAGGTCTTGAGCGTAAAGTCCGGAGCGGAGGATCCCTTTGACAGGGACGTCCCCTCATAAGGGTTTTGGGTTTGAGTAAAAAGGCTGATGTATAAAAGCAGGGCTACTAAAACTATTCCAAGCCCGTAAGCTAAGTTTTTGCTCATACCTTTTTAAACTCTTCCGGCAAATCTCTGGGCGGAACTCCGATGTATTCGGTCTCTTCCTTTTCGTTCAGACGCTTGGAGAAAGGCTTTTCCATGGTAAGTTCCTCGTAGACGTGAGCTACAAGACCGGGGACCCTGCCTATGATGAAGAAGCCCTTTCCGAGCCTCCAGTCAAAACCCATCTCGGAAGCTATAGCGGCGATGGCACCGTCCACGTTCAAAACGATCCTTTTACCCTTTTGCTTGAAGATTTCCTCTTCTACTTTTTCCGCGAACTCACAGTGCTTTCCGTAGAAACCGTATTCCTTGGCAAGGTCCATAAGCCTTTTTGTTCTGGGATCGAACTCCTTGTAGTAGCGGTGGCCGTATCCGGGTATGGGTTTTTTCTGAGAAAGGTATTCGGAAACTATTTCCTCAACGGGTCTTTGACTTGAAACACCTTCCTGCATGAACTTCATAGCGTCTTCCAGCGCGCCTCCGTGTGCGGAGCCGAAGGCCATTATTCCCGCTGCAACACCTACGTTCAGCGAATTTCCACCGCTTGCTACCGCCCTCGCAGCGATCACGGAAGGAGGTGCTATACCGTGGTCTATTACGGACACAAACATGGCTTCCATCATCTTCGACTCCGCTTCATTGGGAAGTTCTCCCTTCAGTATCAGGTATATGGCTTGAGCGAAGCTGAGGTTCCCCACGAGGTCTAATAGCCTATAGCCCCTTATGTAGGTTTCGTGTTCCACGTGCTGGGTTATGGCTGTCCTCCACTTCTTCTCCGCCATCTGACCACCCCTTGAGAGATTTAAGGGCTATTATACTACCCACCTTAACCACTTTACCCACGACCATAACCGCGGGCGGGTTCACGTGAGGTGGTTTTTCCGCGAGATCTTTGAGTGTGGTGAAGATCTCACGCTGTTTTGAGGTTGTTGCACTTTCTACAAAAGCTACGGGCTCAGCGGGATCTCTTCCCACTTTTATTAACTCTTGAGCTATCTTTTGACGGTTTTTAACCCCCATAAGGATTATGAGGGTATCCACCTTAGCGAAAGCAGACCAATCTATATCTCTGTTAGGGTGTCCAGTTACGACCGCGAAGGAAGAGGCGATACCCCTGTATGTGACAGGTATACCCGCGGAGGCGGGCCCCGCTATAGCGGAGCTGACACCCGGAACTACTTCAACGTCAACCCCCTCCTCTACCAGGGCCAAGATCTCCTCTCCTCCCCTTCCAAATACAAAAGGGTCTCCTCCCTTCAAGCGGACCACCCTGTCGTAGACCCGCGATAGTCTGATCATAAGATCGTTTATCTCCTCCTGAGGAAGGGAGTGTTTCCCGTCCCTCTTCCCAACGTAAATCTTGAGGCAGTCCGGTTTTGCCAGAGAAAGTATTTCCTTGTTTACAAGTGCGTCGAATAGAATTACGTCCGCACTTTGAATCAGCTTATAGGCCTTGACCGTAAGTAGTTCCGGATCTCCGGGCCCGCCACCTACGAGGTATACCTTTCCCATGTCAAGCTACCTTTTCCACAGCCTCCTGAGGCTGAAGATCTTCTTTCTTCCTATGCGTTAGGTAAAGCCCGAGCCCCGTAAAGGTAAAGCCCGCCACGAGGTTTCCTATGGTAACGGGTATCTGATTCCAAAACCACCAGTCAAAGAGGGTTATGTTTGCACCAAAGAGCATCCCCGTAGGCATGAGGAACATATTTACCACCGCGTGCTCAAATCCGAGGGCAAAGAAGGTAAGTATAGGAAGCCACATGGCAGCGATCTTGCCTATCACGTGCTGAGCTACCATGGCCATAACTGCACCGAGGGTGACCATCCAGTTGCAGAGCATAGCCTTTACAAAAGCTACAGTCCAACCGTTCACGAACCCCAACTCCGCATATCCGAGTGTGTTAGCTTCAGCTACCTTCGCAATCATCTTGCCAACTACCGGGTCCGGGACCGCTCCCATCTTCGTAGCTGAGATCCAAAAGAGGAAACCGTAGAAGAAGGTTCCCAAAAGGTGCCCTATGTAGACCCAGAACCAGTTGTAGAGCATCCTGCCTACCGTCGTTTTCCTTTCGAGGACCGCCAAAGGTATCAGTGCGAAGTTACCCGTTACCAGCTCCAGACCCAGCAAAACTATCATCACGAATCCGAGGGGAAAGACCAGCGACCCTACTATCCTCATCTCTGACTGGGCTATGGCTGAGAAAGCCACCGTAACCGCGTAGCCCAGCAGGGCTCCCGCGAGGAACCCCCTTATCAGGAGGTCCTTGGCAGACAAGCTCGCCTTATAGGCGCCCGCTTGGATCATCTGATCCACCACCGCTTCAGGCTTCACGTAACCCATCTTCCACCTCCTATCTATGAGATTTGGAAATTGCAAGCTCCCTCCATCTCGGGCGCCTTTACTTGATGGTATGCAAGAAGTGTGCCATACCGCTCCCCTTAGGTGGTGTATTCTTTATATGGGCATGGAGCCTCTGAACATAAGGCCTCAAGACATAAAAGATCTTGAGGATCTTAAGAAGGTTATAAAGGAGATATTCAAAGCCAAGAAAGTAAAGGTTTACATCTTCGGATCGAGGGCGAGGGGAGACCACACACCCCGTAGCGATCTGGACCTGGGTTTCCTCTCGGAGGAGGACATAAGCTACGAACTTTCCCTTTTGAGGGAGATCCTTGAAGAATCTAACCTGACCTTCTTCGTGGACATGGTGGATCTTTCTAAAGCGAGCGAGGAGTTCAGGAAGTTGGTTCTTAAGGAGGGAAGGCTCTGGATAGGCTGAGAAAGCAAATGGAGAACTTCCAAAGGGCTCTCGGCAGACTTGAGGAGGCGGTTCTATTGGCGGAAGAGAAAAGAGGAGAAGACCTTTATCCATTCCTCAGGGACTCGGCCATACAGAGGTTCGAGTTCACCTTCGAGATACTCTGGAAGCTAATAAAAAGCTCTCTAAGGGAACTGGAAGGTATAGAGTGCAATTCCCCCAAGTCCTGCATGAGGGAGCTCTTCAGAAACAAATATATAACCGAGGAGGAGCTTAAAGAACTTCTGAGAATGGTGGACGACAGGAACCTTACGGTCCACACCTATCACGAAGAGCTGGCGGAAAAACTGTTCGGGAAGCTCAAGGATTACGTAAGTTTGATAAGGAGGGTGGGGGAGAGACTTGAGGAGAGATTTCCTAAACCCCCACCCCCAAACCCATAAGGACAGCCTTAAGGGCGTCTGGTCCCACCCTGTGAGCGAACTGGGCGAAGGTTTCCCCTTCCTGTCTGTTTTCAAGGTAGTATTTCACAAGAAGCTCAGTGGCTTCTTCTACTTTGTCTAAGGGAAGTCCCTGAACGACCTTGAAGCCTTCGGAAGTGGTAGACCCGCCTGCGAAGATGTCCACCGCAAGAACCGCCTCCCCGTTAATCTTTGTCTTGGTTCCCACAAAGCCAATATCACCGCATCCGTGCTGTCCGCAACCCTTAGCGCAGGCGGACCAGTGCATCCTTATGGGAATGTCAAGTTTAAGTCTTTCGGAAAGATAGTTTGCTACCCTGACCGCGTCGCTCTTGTTAGGTATGACCCCGAAACTGCAGGTGTCACTTCCCGCACAGGCTATCAGATGTGTCATGAAAGGCGAGCTCACGGTCGGGTATTTCTGGAAGAACTCTTCCTTGAGAAGTGCATCTAAGTTTTCTTCTGGAACGTTGGGAATGTAAAGGTTCTGGTAAACCGTAAGTCTGAGTTCCCTGCTTCCGTATTTTCTGGAAAGCTCCGCTGCGGTTCTAAGATCCTTCGCCTTTATCTTACCCGCGGGAACGACCGCCAAGACTGCAAATGTCCCGTTCCTGAGGTTTACAACCCCTTCCCTCTCTCCCCACCTGTTTACAAGGTCTTCTCCTTTTGAAGGCATAGGTTTGTAAAGCCTCTGTTCTATCTCTTCCCTGAAGCGGTCAACTCCCCACTCCTGAAGCAGGAAGAAGAGCCTGTTTTTGGACCTGTTTTCCCTGTTTCCGAAGGTAGCGTATATGTCAAAGACAGCCCTGCATACATCCGGAGCCTCGTAGGGTTCTACAAACATGTCCATGTCTATGGCTTTTACAGGTCCTCCCGATCCTATCTTTCCTCCGAGATATAGGTTAAAGCCCAGTTTCCCGTCCTTTTGAGCCAAAGAAAGGCATATGTCGTTAAAGCGGGAGTTTATAGAGTCAGTTTGAGATCCCAATACCGCTACGTTGAACTTCCTCGGCATGTCCGCATACTTCTTCTTTCCGAGGAATACGTTGGTTATCTCCTTGGTGAGCCTTAAGGTGTCTATGAGAGAGTCCTCCGCAAGACCCGTAAGAGGGTCTCCTGTGACGTTTCTGATGTTGTCCATTCCCGTCTGCAGGGTGGAGAGTCCCACGCTGTTTAGAGCTTCCAAGATCTCGGGAATATTTTTGAGTTCTATCCACCTTATCTGGATCTGTTGACGGGAGGTTATCTCAACTTCGCCCCTGCAGAACTTTTCCGATAGGTGTGCTATCACTTTCGCCTGCTCGTAGGTGAGCCTTCCGTTGGGAACCCTTATCCTTATCATAAAGTAACCCGGGGTTGCCTTCCTGTAGAAGATCCCATACCATTTGAGGCGCACGTCCCTGTCGTCTTCGGGGATCTTCTGCCAGTCTCCTTCCTCAAAGTATTTCTGCATTCTCTCTTTAAATTCAGGATCAAAGGGATGGAGCTCTTTCTTGATGACCTCAATCTTGTTGACCCTTTCGGGTTTTTCTTTAACATACTGGCGTAGGATCTGCTCTACCAGCTCCGCACAGCTTCCGCAGGAGG
>WFYH01000015.1 GCA_015490215.1 Aquificaceae bacterium | reverse complement strand
TTCCCACCACAAGGTCTACCTCTTTGAGCTTCGCAAGCTCTTGGGGGTTTACCTGAGCGTAACAGCCCGTAGCTACCACCACCGCCTCTGGGTTTCTCCTTTTTGCCTGATATATGGCTTGACGGGAGGATCTGTCCCCGCCTACGGTCACAGTGCAGGTATTTATGATGTATACGTCCGCCTTTTCCTCAAAGGGGACAACCTCATAGCCGGACTTCACGAACTTTGAACGCATTAGATCCGTATCAAAACGGTTCATTCTACATCCGAGAGTACAAAAGGCCACCTTAACCATGACAAGAGCAGAGTATTAATATAGGCGTTTTTTCAGTCCCCAGACCTGACTCTGAAAAACTTCTTCTTACCCACTTGAACCTTAAGTTCTTGGGATAGGTCTATCTTCTGATAAGGGTCGGTCACCTTGGAAAAGTTTATCTTCAGACCTCCCCCTTGAATCAGGCGTCTCCCCTCGTTCTTTGAAGATACTGCACCGAGCTTTAGGAGAAGTTCAAGGGCTGTTATTTCCTTTCCCTCCACCTTAATCAGCGGTGCGTCCTCGGGGAACTCCCTTTTTGAATAGGTTCTTTCAAACCACTCCCTTGCCCTCTGGGCTTCCCCTTCCGAATGGAAGCGTTTAACTATGAGATAAGCCAAGTGCTTCTTTGCCTCCATAGGGTGCCAGTTGCTTTTTATGTCCTCTATCTCCTTTTGGGTGTAGTCGGTCAGCAGGGTGTAGTAATCCCACATGAGTTCATCGGAGATGGACATTATCTTTCCGAACATCGTCTTAGGATCTTCGGTTATCCCCACATAGTTGCCGTAAGACTTAGACATCTTACGCACGCCGTCTAAACCCACTAGCAGGGGCATGGTTATGCACACCTGCGGTTCCTGTCCGAACTCCCTCTGAATGTCCCTACCTATGAGTAGATTAAACTTTTGATCCGTTCCGCCCAGCTCCACGTCCGCCTCTATAGCCACCGAGTCGTAAGCCTGCAGAAGGGGATACACAAACTCATGGATGTATATAGGTCTGTTTTCTTTAAAACGCTTTGAAAAGTCATCCCTTTCAAGCATCCTCGCAACTGTGTATTTTGCGCACAGCTCTATTATTCCCTTCGTGCCGAGCTTTTCCAACCACGTGCTGTTAAACACGAGCTTGGTTTTTTCGGGGTCAAGGATCTTAAAAACCTGTTCTTTGTAGGTTTCTGCATTCTTAAGAACCTCTTCCCGCGATAAGGGAGGTCTGGTTTCACTCCTGCCGGTAGGATCTCCTATCATGGCGGTAAAATCTCCCACCACAAAGTAAACTTCGTGACCAAGCTGTTGGAAGTCCCTCATCTTTTGAAGCAGAACCACGTGACCGAGGTGCAAATCGGGAGCGGTGGGATCAAATCCAGCTTTTATCCTTAGTGTCCTCTTTTCCTTGAGCTTCCTTAGAAGCTCCTCCTCCTCTATTATCTCTACCGTTCCCTTCTTTAGTAACTCTAATTGCTCCTCGGGGTTCATTTGATTATTTCAAGGGAGGAGAATATGAAAGGTATTTCGTAGCTGGCGGACTCCTTAGAGTCTGAGGCGTGAATAGCGTTCTTTCCCTTATCTGTTCCAAAGAGCGCCCTTATAGAGTTGGGCGCCTCCTTTCTTGCTTCTTCGCTGTCGGTAGGACCTATGATTTCCCTGACCCTCTGGATTGCGTTTTCTCCCTCCAACACCGCAGCGACCACGGGACCGGAGGTCATAAACTCTACAAGTTCCCCATAAAAGGGTCTCTCTTTGTGAACTATGTAAAACTGCTGTGCCTGCTCCTTTGTAAACCTGAACATCTTAAGTGCAAGGATCTTAAAACCTTCCTCTATAAATCTGTCAAGGATCTTTCCGACTGCACCCTTCTCTACGGCGTCGGGTTTGATGATAATAAGGGTTCTCTCCATCAGATCCTTCCTCCTACCGTAAGGAGTTTGCCAAGCTGTCTTTTTACGGAAGCGTCTATTACAAAGCCCGAGGTCTTAAACACAAACCCGCCTATAAGGGAAGGATCGTAGGAAACCTCTATGTCTATATCTCTCTTGAGAATTTCCTTTATGCTTGAGGCTATTTTTTCAACAACTTCGTCATCAACCTCGGAGGCAAGCAGCAGTTCACCTTTAGAGACCCTCATAATCCTTTCAACTTCATGGTCGTATAACCTCTTTATCTCGGATATCATCGGGAAAGCGTTGATCTCTAGAATGTATCCAAAAACCTCAAGGACCTCGTCAGGGACACCCATCCTCTTCGCAAGCTCACGGAGGACCTCAAGCTTTTTTTCTTTAGGCACGAAGGGGTTTACAAAAAGGTGCTTTGCCTCTGTGCTCTTCCTGTAAAGGACTGCCAAGATGCTGAGAAATTCACCGACTGCAAGGAGACTTTCTTTATCCTTCGGGGATTTCTTAGCCAAAGCTCTGGCGAGCTTGCGGGCAAGGTCCTTGTTCCTTTTCATGCTCTGCTCTCCTCCAAGACCTTGAGCTGGCGTTCAATGAACCTCTTCTGAACATCTTTGTTGCCAAAAGACTCCCTTAGGAGGTCCTGAGCTATTTCTTCCGCCTTTCTGAGCCCGTATCTTGCAAGTTCTTCTTTCGCTTTTTTTAGTTCTATTTCAACGGTTTCCTTCGCCTTTTCCTTTATCCTCTGAGCCACATCTTGTGCGTGCTTGCGGGCGTTTTCTATTTCACTCTGAGCTGACTCCTTAGCGAGGGCTATGGATTCATCCGCCCTGACCTTAGCCTTTTCAAGCTCCTCTTTTGCCTTTTGAAGTTCTTCCTTAGCCTTGCGCAGTTCCTCTTCCGAGCTGTCTACGGGTTCGGTAAGGGATCTCCAAAAATTGTTAAAGGCTTCTGCTATGGGCTTCCTGCCGAACCAATACACAAGCCCTAAAAATAAAGCTATGTTTACCCCTTTCCAGATAAGCTCTATAGGACTGTGTCCTCCCTCGCCGCCGCCTGCGAAGACAGCCCCCGACAAAGTTAAAAGCAAAATCAGCCCTCTCATGCTGCCTCTCCCGTTATTTTCTTAACTATCTCTTGGGCTATCTCTCTTATGGCGGTTTCCATCTTCTTCTTTTCCTCTTCAAGGGATTCCCTTATCTGCTGGGTTTTACGGGCTATTTCCTCTTGAGCTTCCTGTTCTGCCTTTTCAAGGATCTCGTTTCTTATCCTTGCCGCTTCCTTTTTCGCTTCCTCCAAGATAGCATTTACCTCCGTGCGGGCTTCGCTTAGTATCCTGTTGGCTTCCTCCAAATAGCCCTTCGCCTCTTCCCTGAGCTTTTGAGCCTCTTCAAGGTTCCTTTTGACTATCTTTTCCCTCTCTTCAATAGCTGAGGAATAGGGTTTTACAAAGAGGAAGTTCATAAGCGCCACAAACGCTAAGAACAGAACCGCTTGCACTAGGAGAGTGACGTTCGGATTTACCCCTATACTATCCTGCATTCTCACCTCCGAAAGAGCTTAAGAAATTATCCTATACCGCCACGCTGTATGTCAACTTTAAGGGATTATGTGTATTGGAGCGGGCGACGGGACTTGAACCCGCGACCTGCTGCATGGCAAGCAGCCGCTCTACCACTGAGCTACGCCCGCTTAAAAATAATTATAGCATCCGTAAGCATACCTGTAAAATTTTGACATGACTCCCTTCGTAAGGAAGGAGCTTCTGAGATTTCTTGAAGAGGACATAGGTAGGGGCGACATAACTTCGGAAGCCATCTGCAGAGGTGAATATATAAAGGCACATATAAAAGCCAAGAGCGAAGGTGTGTTAGCCGGTTCACCTTTTGCGGAAGAGATCTTTAAAATTCTCGGAAGAGTCCAGATCAACTTTTCAAAAAAGGAAGGGGAAGTTTTCAAAGAAGGCGAATTATTGGCTGAGCTTGAAGGAGATGCCTACACAATCCTTTCTGCAGAAAGGACCGTTCTGAACCTTCTCCAAAGTCTATCCGGTATAGCTACAAGAGCAAGACTTTTTGCAGAGACTCTCAGCGGAACGAACATAAAGATACTTGACACACGCAAGACGACCCCGGGCTTTAGGTTCTTTGAGAAATATGCGGTAAGAATAGGCGGTGGACTTAACCACAGATATGCCCTCTACGATATGATCCTCATAAAGGATAACCACAAAAAGGTTGCAGGAGGAATAAAAGAAGCGATAAGGAAGGCAAAGGAAAAATTCGGACATATCTACAAAATAGAGGTTGAGATTGAAAATTTGCTAGAACTTGAGGAAGCTCTTTCCGAAGGAGCTGACATAGTCATGTTGGACAACTTTGAACCAGAGCAGGTGAAAGAAGCTATCCAGCTTATAAAGGGTAAGGTAAAGGTGGAGGTTTCAGGTAATATAAACCTTAAAAACTTAGGCCAATACGCCATTAAAGGAGTAGACTTTATATCTGCCGGAACGATTATTTACGGAGCTTCTTGGGCTGACCTTTCCTTGAAGGTTTTGTAAAGAGAATTAGAACTGTTTCTTCCCAATCAAAAGGTTTAAAACCATGCCGCAAGGCGTATCTTTCAAGCTCCTTTATATTTAGAATGCTCTCTATTTGCGCCCTAAGTTTTAAATTTTCATCCTTAAGCCTTTTGTATTCGGTAAGCTTATGAGAGTGCTCTTGTAAAATCTTCAGCGAATAAGAAGAGTAAAAGAAACTTACCAAGAAAAACAGAACACCTATAGCAATCAAGAGGACGAGATTCATTACCTAATATTTTATGTCAAGGTCTGGGAGAAGGTTGGTAGGTCGCAAATTAGATGATACCAATAAAGGATTTTCAACTTTACCTAACCTTGCATCATCGGAGTGGCAACCTACTGAGAAGGTTTTTTCTCTTGACACCAACCCTTTGAGGAAATAGGCTATTTAAGTCATGAGTATTCAGGAGCTGAGCGTTTCAAAGTCGCCCAAGCTTAGGCAAACCAGAAAGGGACAGGTAAGGAAGCACATCATCAATGTTAAGGTCAGAAACGAGATCGGGGT
>WFYH01000014.1 GCA_015490215.1 Aquificaceae bacterium | reverse complement strand
TTAGGGTTTATAGGGGCAGTTTTGTTTCTGACAACCCAAGGGAGCAAAACGGCTCTGACCGGAAAGAGGTATATGTCCGCTTTGGAAACTGCAAAGGGTGTGGCGGAATATATAATCAACGAAGTTGAAGCAAGTTCTGGAACCCTGAGCATATGCGAAGCGGGCACTTGCACACCGGGCGCGCGGGTGGATCTCACAAGGTTGGATACAGGAAACTACGACGTAACGGCGATTTACCTCGGTAGTGAAACGGGCACAAACTTTGACATATACGCCTTCAGGATAACGGTGGTTGGTCAAAACTCTTCCGAGAGAGCGGAGGTAGAGTTCGTTTACAGGAAAAATCTCAATCCCAACCCTTAAGATTTAAAGTTCACAAATACGGTAAACCTGTTGCGGTACTTTATCCTCAGGTCAAATCCTAAAATCTGAGCGGCGAAGCGGGCTATCTTTAGACCCATCCCTGATCCTTCCTTTACGCTTCCAAAATCGTTCCTTACCACCAAAAGACCCCCACACAGCTTTATGTGGACGAAGCTGATCGCATATTTCAGGGAGTTCTCTATTACCGATCCCACCAGAATCTCCAGATATATGGGATTTGCTCTGACCAAGGTATCCTCAAGCTTTACCATCAGTCTTATATCCTGCCTGTGGTCTGAACCTTTTAAAAGCTCCTCAACTACTTCTTTTACATTCACTATGCGGGATCCGAGACCGTAGCCCTTGCTTAAACTCTCAAGAACCTCCACAGCCTTTTTATAGTCCTCCTCAAGCTTTTCCGTTGAGGAAATTATCCTTTCCTTAGGTTTTGAGTCCTCCATAAGCTCAAGGTTGAGCTTTACAACTGAGAGGAAGTTCCCCAGCCTGTGGGTGAGGGCAAGAAGGAGCAGGTTAAGGAGATATCTGATATCTTTCTCCCTCTTTATATACAGGAGAACGGTTCTGCGAAAGAGAAGAAGTATAAAGAGTATAAAGACGCCTTCCCACAAGACAAGAACGGTGGCAAAGTTCTTTAGCCTTTCGGGAATGTAGTTCTCATCCACCAAGATAAAGAATCCATCCTTGTAAACTACGATGATAAACCCCTCTTCTGGACGCTCCGAGATTTTAAAGGGGTAGGGTAAAACGGTTCTATCGGTTATGAGGGCACGACGCAGGGCGTTAGCAGTTACGTAAAGTTCATTTTCCAGAGAGATTTTAAGAGCCATTACCGAAAGGGTGTTTATCACAGTAAAGCCGGCAACTAGGATGAGAACAAGCCACAGAAGGTATTTACGCTCCTCGCTCATAAGAGTTTATAGCCCACTCCCTTGTAAGTTTTTATGGCATCTTTGGGAAGGACCTTTCTAAGTTCCTTTATGTAAGCTCTTACCACCTCCGTCCCGACGGGTTTGTCTTCCCAGACGGAGTTAAGGATAAGTTCAGTGGGCACTACTTTTCCTCTGTGGCGCAGGAGAAGAAGCAAAAGCTTCCAAGCGGTCTTTGAAAGATTAACCTCCCTGCCGTTTACCTTAATGGTCATTGAGTCAGGGTATATCTCCGTGTTACCTATCCTTACGCATTTTCTATCTCCATAACTCCTCCTTGCGAGGGCTTTTATCCTCAGGATAAGTTCTTTAGGGTTAAAGGGTTTTGTGAGGTAATCGTCCGCTCCCAAGTTAAAGCAGATCTCCTTGTCTTCAATGCTTCCCTTTGCGGTAAGGATGAGCACCGGAACGGTGAATCCCTTCTCCCTTATCTTCTTTAATATGTCTTCCCCGCTTCCGTAGTTCAGGATCAGGTCCAAGACGACCACATCGTATCCCAGAACCAGATCTAAATTCTCGTAAAGCTTGCGATCGTCCTTTATCCACTCAACCTCGTATCCATTCCTTTTGAGAAATTCCGTGAGGCTCTCTCCGAGAATAGGATCGTCCTCTACCAGCAATATCTTCATAAGGTATCTCCAAAAGCCTATATTGACTTCTATTATGGGAGGGTCTACTCTGGGTTTCAACTTTGTGGACATAGTTGATCCGGTGGAGATTGACCCGGACTCGTGGAAGAGGGTTTTGGGAAACTATAGGGAATTGAAGATATACCTTGATAAATACCTGTGGCTTGCGGGCAGGACCCGCAGGGAGAGACTCATACTTGCAGGACTCCGACTTATGCCCTTCGGTTTGGGAAGGGAACCTATACTCCTGTCAATATGGAGAAACGAATACATAGGACTCTACGAGGTGGAAGAGCTTTTGATCAAAGAAGGACCGAGGGCGCTACTATGCCTTGCGGAGGGAGTAAGCGGCAGGATAGAGGTTGCCCAAAGGGAGTTTCGCCACCTGATGGTCCCGCCGGCAGAGGAATTTACCCGCTTTACATCGTGGGTGTTTAAACTCGGTCGTAAAGCTGTGGACGTTTTCGGGTGGCCCGACGTTTCCCACCCTCCTCCTTCTCTGGTGGAGAGGGTCATAAAGAAGATGGAACTGGAAGGAATAAGGCAACCGGATAAATACAAACCCCATCCCGACTATCGCCCCTCAAGGTTGTCTACCTTAATGAAGCTCTTTATAGTTATGTGGCGGTGTGCTCTCCTGAAGGCTTACGGTCTTTCCATAAAAAGGTGCGAAGATAGGCTGGTATATTTCGTCTGCATAGAGGAGGCTGAGAACAAGCCCCTGCCCGAACCTTGCAGAGCCATAGAAGGGATAACTCTCCGAAGTGTCGGTAGCGGGGGAGCTAACAGGACCCTTGAGGAGGAGTGCCTTGATCTGCTCTTCAACTCCTTTATGGAGTAAGGGGTAAAATTTTCCTACACCGTCATGAAGGGAAAGGTTCTTATCCTCGGAAGCGGTCCCAACCGTATAGGTCAGGGGATAGAGTTTGACTATGCGTGTGTTCACGCCGTTCAGGCGGTTCAGGAAGAAGGCTATGAAGCCATCATGGTCAACTGTAATCCGGAGACGGTTTCTACCGACTACGACACCGCCGACCGGCTCTACTTTGAACCCATAGTCCTTGAGCACGTCCTAGCGATAATAGACAGGGAAAAGCCCTTCGGGGTCCTGCTTCAGTTCGGAGGACAGACCCCTCTAAAGCTCGCACTACCCCTGATGGAAGAAGGAGTAAACATCTTGGGAACTTCTCCGGAGAGCATAGACAGGGCGGAGGACAGGCAGCTCTTCAGGAGGCTGATAATAGATCTGAACCTAAGGCAACCCGAGAGCGGCACCGCCACCAGCAAGGAAGAAGCGATAGTTGTAGCAAGGTCTTTGGGCTTTCCGGTTCTCGTCAGACCCTCCTACGTTTTGGGCGGGAGGGCTATGAAGATCGTCTACGATGAAGAGGACCTCCTTGAATACCTTGAGGAGGCGGTGAGCGTCAGCTACCAGAGACCCATACTTATAGACAAGTATCTTCCCGACAGCGTTGAGTTGGATGTGGATGCGGTGGCGGACGGAGAAGATGTTCTCATCGGGGCGGTGATGGAGCACATAGAGGAGGCGGGCGTCCACTCGGGAGATAGCGCAGCTTCAATTCCTCCCTACACCCTTGAGGACAGCATCGTTGAGGAGATAAAGGAGCAGACGAGGAAGTTGGCAAAGGCTCTAAACGTAAAGGGGCTTATAAACATCCAGTTTGCGGTCCACGGCGGGGAGGTATACGTCCTTGAGGTAAACCCGAGGGCGTCCAGAACGGTTCCCTTTGTAAGTAAGTCCATAGGTTACCCTCTTGCCAAGATAGCTGCAAAAGTGGCTTTGGGCAAAAGGCTCAGAGACCTCGTGCCAGATGTGTTTGAAAGGATTGAAAAAGGAGACTGCTCGGTGGCTTCCGACTTCGTCCCTAAAGGGAGCAAACTTTACACGGTCAAGGAAGTCGTGTTCCCTTGGAACAGGTTCCCAGAGGTTGACCCAGTTTTAGGACCTGAAATGAAAAGCACAGGAGAGGTAATGGGTGTTGATGAGGACTTTGGGCTTGCCTACTACAAGGCTCAGCTCGCTTCAGGAAACAAGCTACCCACCGAGGGAAAAGTTTTCATAAGCGTGGCGGACAGGGACAAGGAAAAGATAGTTGATCTTGCCAAGGGCTTTTCGGACTTGGGTTTTGAGATATTGGCTACTACTGGGACCTTTAGGTTTCTAAAGTCAAAGGGTATAGAAGCCAAGCATGTTTTGAAGGTTTCCGAGGGTAGACCCAACGTAGTGGATCTGATGAAGAACGGAGAGGTTCAGCTGGTTATAAACACGCCCTCCGGAAAGAAGGAAATTAGCGATGCCTACTTTATCAGGAGAACAGCAGTTCAGCAGGGTATACCCTACACCACAACCGTAAGGGGAGGCTATGCGGTCTTGGAAGCTATAAGGAGTCTGAAGAAGATGAAGGAAGAGGGCAAACCCCTGAGGGTTTATTCCCTTCAAGACCTTTACAAAGATCTTGTGGGTTAAAATAGATTGTTAAGCATAAGGAGGGAGCAAGTTGGACACCAAAACTGCAGAGGTAAGACTTATAGACATCCTCCAAACAGCTGTTCAGAAGGAAGCCAGTGATATTCACCTGACCTCCGGAGCCAGACCCGCTATAAGGGTTGACGGAAACATTACCTTTCTTTCAGAGTTTCCGGTTCTTACCCCCGATATGGTTCAAAAGCTTGCCTACTCGGTAATGTCCGAAAGGAACAGAAAGACCCTTGAAGAGAGAGGTCAGGTGGACTTTTCCTTCGGTGTGAAAGACTTGGGCAGATTCAGGGCGAATGTCTTTTATCAGCGGGGATCGGTGGCGGTAGCCCTCAGGAGGCTTCCCTACAAGATAAGGTCTGTCAAAGAGCTTGGTCTGACGGAGAAGGTCTTGGAGCTTTGTCATAAAAAGATGGGGCTTGTCCTTGTGACGGGTCCTACCGGGTCGGGTAAGTCAACCACCCTTGCGGCGATGATTAACTACATCAACGAGAACTTTCCCCACCACATAATTACCATAGAAGATCCCATTGAATACATCTTTCAGCACAAGAGAAGCATAGTCAACCAGAGGGAGATAGACCACGATGTCTTTTCTTTCGCTGACGCCTTGAGAGCCGCCCTCAGGGAAGACCCTGACGTCATACTTGTAGGTGAGATGAGGGATAGGGAGACAATAGAAACAGCCCTAAGGGCTGCGGAAACGGGTCACTTGGTCTTTGGGACTCTTCACACCAACACGGCTATATCCACCATAACCCGTATAGTGGACATATTCCCCGCTGAGCAGCAAGAACAGATAAGGGTTCAGCTCTCCTTTACCCTTCAGGGTGTAATATCTCAAAGACTTCTTCCCAAGATAGGTGGGGGCAGGGTGCTGGCCTACGAACTTCTTATCCCCACCGTAGGTATCCGCAACCTTATAAGGGAAAACAAACTCCAGCAGATATACTCCCTTATGCAGAGCGGTCAGCTGGAGAGCGGTATGCAGACCATGAACCAGAGCTTGGCAAGGCTCTACAAGGCAGGTCTCATAACCCTTGACGAAGCTATGAGAGCCTCCCCCGACGTGAAGGAGCTTGAGAGGATGCTTGGCTCCGTTAGAAGGCTCTGAAGATGCCCAAGTATAGAGTGAAAGCCTACAC
>WFYH01000013.1 GCA_015490215.1 Aquificaceae bacterium | reverse complement strand
AGGGCTGAGGTCTCATACATCTCAACGGACAACAAGGTCTTTAAAAACGGAACCGAAGACACCAAAACCACCTTTGCGGTTGAACTCGGCTTTACATTCTAAGCCCTGCACCTTGTGCGCCCTTTTCCTCCCCCTCTGCGGGGAGGCTTTGTTCTTCTACTCTTGAGCCTACTACCTTTTAGAGCTAATCTTTAAATCATGGATTGGAAAAAGAGGATAGAAGGGGCGCCGGAGAGGTGCGGGGTATACCTCTTCAAAAATAAAGAGAGATACCTCTACATAGGAAAGGCGAAGAATATAAAGAAGCGCCTTCTTCAACACCTGAAGGCTTCCGAAGAGGATCCCAAGGAGTTTGCCCTTTTCAGGGAGGCTACGGATCTTGAGTGGATAATAACCAGAAACGAGTTTGAAGCCCTCGTATTGGAAATAGACCTTATTCAAAGTCACAAGCCCAAATACAATGTTCTCCACAAACACGGGGGCGGATACCCTATGCTCCTTATAACTGAGGAAAAGGTGCCCACCGTAAAGGTGGTAAGGGGAACGGGGCATAAGGGTTCCCTTTTTGGTCCCTTTTTGCAGGCGGGGAAGGCTTACAAGGTGAAAAAGCTCGTTCACAGACTCTTTAAGCTCAGAACCTGCGACCCGATGCCTGCTCGGAAGGAACCCTGTATGGACTTCCATTTGGGTCTCTGTAGTGGTCCCTGTGCAGGTCTTATTTCGGAGGAGGACTACCGCCTAAGCGTGGAAGGGGCTAAGGCTCTCCTTTCGGGGGAGGTGGCTGAGGTTTTGCCCAAACTTTACGAAAGGATAGAGGAACTTTCCAAAGAGATGATGTTTGAAAAGTGTGCCCACATAAGGGATCAGATAAAGGCTCTTGAGAACATAGCCCACGGACAGAGTGTGGCAGGTTTGCCCTTCAAGGTTGCGGACCTCTTTTTCAAGCTTGGCAGAAAGATAGGTGTTTTCTTGATAAGAGGCGGGAAGCTCGTAGCAAAGGAAACCTATGACCTTGAGAGGGAGGATCAGGCGGAGGAATTCCTGATCGGCTACTACTACTCTAACTACATTCCCCCTCTCGTCCTGACCAACTTTGAAGTTTCCGAGGAGCTAAAGAGGTGGGTAAGGGAACGTTCGGAAAGTGGTGTTGAGTTTTCCATGCAAGTTCCCGCAGAGCTTCTCCAGATAGCCGAGGACAACCTGAAGGAGGACGTGGACCTTTCCCTCCTTGAGAAAGAGTTCAGGGAAAAGCTCGGCATACCCCTACCCCGAATAATAGAAGGCTTTGATGTATCCCACTTCTACGGGGAAGACACGGTAGGAAGCTGTGTGGTTTGGGAAGAAGGAAAAATGAACAAGAAGAGATACAGGCGCTACCGCATAAAGACGGTAGAGGGTATAAACGACTACGAGGCTATGAGGGAGGTCCTCTCAAGGAGGGCAAGGAGGTTGAAGGAGGGTTCCGAACCTATGCCCGATCTGTGGCTTGTGGACGGCGGGGTGGGTCAGCTCAACGTAGCCCTGCAGGTAAGGAACAGATACAACCTCCCCATAAGGGTGTTTTCCTTAGCAAAGGAAGAGGAGGTCCTCATTGACGAGAAGGGAAACAAGGTATACCTCAGGGAGGAGCCAATCCTCTACAGGGTCTTCGGGCTTATCAGGGACGAGGCGCACCGCTTCTGCCTTTCCTACAACAGGAGGCTCAGGACCAAAAAGGCTTTGGAGGATGTCCTCTCCAAGGTCAAGGGTGTAGGGGAAGCCCGCAAGAGGATAATCTACAGAAACTTTGAGAACCTTTACGAGTTCATAGAGGCGGACGACAGCAAACTGAGAAAGCTCGGGATACCCACCTACCTGAAGCAGGAGGTGAAGAAATACCTATGAAAACCCTCCACCTTTTGGATGGCTCCTCTTTCATATACAGAAGCTATTTTGCCCTGCCTCCGCTCACCAGCAAGGATGGTTTCCCCACGGGCGCAGTATACGGCTTTCTGAGGGCACTCCTTTCCATAATAAAGTCCGAAAGACCCCAGTATATGGCGGTAGCCTTTGACCTACCCGCCCCCTCTAAGAGGGAAAAGGTTTACAAGGAATACAAAGCTGGCAGACCTTCCATGCCCGATCCGCTGAAGGTTCAGATACCCGTAATCAAGAAACTCACCCGTCTGTTGGGGGTGCCGATCGTTGAACGTGAAGGATACGAGGCGGATGACCTGATTGCGGGCTTGACAAAGAAGTTCTCCGAAGAGTGTTTCAGGGTAAAGATCTACACCCCAGACAAGGATATGCTCCAGTTGGTGAGTGATAAGGTTACGGTGGTAAATCCCATCACTTGGGAGGTGTATAGCAGGGACAAGGTGGTGGAGAAGTTCGGAGTCCCCCCCGAAAAGGTTCCCGACTTTTTAGCCCTCGTGGGAGACAAGGTGGACAACATAAGGGGTGTTAAAGGGGTAGGTCCCAAAACCGCCGTAAAGATCATTGAACGGTTCGGGGGCGTGGAAGGGATACTGAAAGACTGGGAGAGGTTCAAAGCCAAATACCCCCAAGCGAACAAGGAGGAGCTTGAGCTTTCCTACTACTTGGTTAAACCCCTCGTGGACGTGCCCAAAGAAATCTTGGAAATGGACCTTAAGCTCAAGGACCCCGATAGGGGAAACCTTAAAAGAGAGCTGGAGAGATACGATATGAAGTCCATAATAAAAGAGATAGACAAGATCTTCGGACCTACTGCGGGAAGGCAAGGAACGCTCTTTTGAAAATCACAAGCTCAGAGCCTTTTCCACGTCCCTTTTTATTTGCTCTTTCAGCTCGCTGACGTTTGAAAACTTCCTTTCCTCCCTGAGAAACTTCAAGAAGGTAACCTTAAGATCTTTACCCCTCAGGTCACCCGAAAAGTTGGGGATATGAACCTCAAGGACCTTTTTCTTTCCTCCGAAGGTGGGTCTGTAGCCGTAGTTGGCAACCCCTCTGCCTATGCCTTCAACCTCCACCGCATATACACCTTCCTTAAGACACAGATTTTCTGTCCCCTTAAGGTTTGCGGTGGGAAAGCCCAGCTCCACACCTCTTCCTTCTCCCGAAGTGACCTTGCGCCTTATCCAGTATTTCCTTCCGAGGAATTCTTCGGCTTCTTCAAGCCTTCCCTCCGAGAGCAAACGCCTGACGAGGGTTGAACTCACTATGTGACCGTTCTTTTTAAAGGGCTGGGCAAGTTCAACCTCAAAGCCCAGTTCCCTTCCTACCTCCCTCGCAAGCTCTATCTCTCCCTCCCTTCTGTAGCCAAAGCGCCAGTCGTATCCCACCAGCAGATACCTGCACCCTAGCCTTTTAAAGAGTATTTCCTCCAAAAAGGAGCGTGCTCTTATTTTGGCAAATTCCCTGTCAAACCTTATAAAGCAAAGGTAGTCAAGGTTCTCGGAGGAAAGAAGCTCTATCTTCTCCTCCGCAGAGGAAAGTTCGCACATGAATATCTTGGGGGCGAGAACCTTCAGCGGATGGGGGCAGAAGGTAACCGCAAGGGTTTTCAGGTTCCTTTCCCTTGCCCTCTCCTTTAGTTTCTCAAGCAGGTAGCGGTGCCCTATGTGGAAGCCGTCAAAATTCCCCACTATAAGGGCTGTTTCCTCCTCCAACCTCTCAAGGAGGTCTACCTTAACGGGGCACCTCTTTTGGGAAAGTCTCAGAAAGAAGGTTCTCATAGTCAGCTGAGGGGTGCGATCTCACAGAGCTGGTTACTTTGGAACCTCTTAAGACAGCAAGCTTCCCTTTTGTAAAATTCAAGGACCTTTTCGTAATCCTTCGGAAGAACGCTCTCAATAGGTATCTCTTCCTTACCCTCTGGAGTTTCTACCTTCATCTTGCCCGAAAGGGGGTCTATCTCCAAAATGGTTACCTCCTTGCCCTCTATACAGATCTGGGAACCCTTTTCGGGGAGCAAGGTCTTTACAAGGTAGTTCTCCTTCTCAAAAGCCATACAGCATATGAGCCTACCGCAGGGTCCCGTGAACTTGGAAGGGGAGAGGGGAAGGTTTTGATCCTCTATGTCTTTAAGAGATATGGAATCAAACCTTTCTATGAACCTCATACAGCAGGGGACGTTTCCGCACAGCCCTATCCACCCGAGCATCTGAACCGCATCCCTGACCCCCACTTGGCGCATCTCTATCCTCTTTCTGAACACCTTTGCAAGCTCTCTGACCAGCTGTCTGAAGTCCACCCTCTCCTCTGCGGTGTAGTAGAAAAAGATCTTCTTTGCGTTCAGGGGAACGTAAGCCTTAAGGAGGTGCATATCAAGACCCTGCTGTTTTATCTTGTCTTTGCATATATGAAAAGCCCTTTTGCTCTCCTGCTTGTTCTTCTCAAGCCTCTTCAGATCCCTCTTGTTCACCTTGCGTAGGAACTTAAACCTCAGCTCCGTAGGACCTTCCTCCTTTGAAAAGCCCAATACCTTTACCACGTCCTCTCCCTTTTCCTCCGACTCTACAACCACCATATCGTCCCGCTTGAGGGGTTCCGAACAACCCTCTAAAACCCCTATCTTGTTGGTGTCAAGACACCTGACTTTTATGTAATTCATGACCTTTCCTCCAAAAGGATGTGCAAATTTAGAAGGGCGAGGCTCAGCTTGAGACCTCTATCCAAAGCTGTGGATATCTCTCTTAGCCTTTCCATGGCAAGCTCAAATTTATCATATCCGAGATCTCCCCTCAAAAGGGACTTTTTAATCTTTTCCTCCAAAATGTAAATCAGCAGTTTCTTGTCTTCAAGCTTGTCCGCCTCCTGAAGGGCTAAAAACAGCCTCTCGGGATCCGAGGATAGGATGTCTTCCGCTATCTTGAGTATCTCGGGTTTCTCTTTGATAGCCCGTGCCAGCGTTAGGCTACCTCCCGAAAGCTCGTAAAGGTCCCTGTTTTCTTCCCCGAGCAGTTTGTAAAACTCCTCCTCTTCAAGGGGCGGAAACTCTATCTGGACGGTCCTTGACAGGATCGTGGGAAGCAAAGATTCTTTGCCTTCCGAAACAAGTATAAGGTGGGTGTCTTCGGGAGGTTCCTCCAAAACCTTGAGCAGGGCGTTAGCTGATTCCCTGTTCATAAGGTGAGCGTCATCTATAAGGGCTACCTTCTTCTCAGAGAGGGCGGGTTTTCTGAAGGCGAACTCCTTTAGCTCCCTTATCTGGTCTATCCTTATGTTCCTCGGACTGGGGACGAGGACCATAAAGTCGGGGTGCTCTCCCGCCAAGTAGAGCAGAACCTTCTTCCCCGCCACCTCTCCGTAAACGGAGATCTCTTCGTAGTTTTCCTCCCTTAGGTTTTTGATGAACCTGTCCATGTATCTGCAGGAGGTGCACTCACCGCAAGCCCAAGGGTTCGGGTTCCTGCACAGGAGCGCCTTAGAAAAGATAAGGGCGCCCGTGGTCTTCCCCACACCCGAGGGTCCGTAGAGCAGCAGAGAGGAAGGAATGCGTTCTTTCAGGAGCATCCTTTCCATAAGTTCCGATACCTTACGGGAGATGGGACGTTCCATCTTCAAGGTTTGTCCACCGTGAGGTAGCTTATGCTCTCTATGTGGTATGTTTGGGGGAACATGTCCACAAGCCTTACGCCCTCAAGCCTGTAGCCCCCCTTCAGGAGAACCTTAAGGTCTCTTGCCAAGGTTGAAGGGTTGCAGGAGATGTATATGATCCTTTCGGGTTTGTTCTTTACAAGCAGGTCTATCTCGTTGTTTTCAAGACCGCTTCTGGGTGGATCTAAAACCACCAAGTCTAAAACTTCTCCCGCTCTGCTCTTTAGGTGCCTGTAGGCGTCGGACTTTACAAATACCACGTTGTCCCTGCCGTTTACCTTTGCGTTGTATTGGGCATCGTTTATTGCGGAGACCCCTATGTCGGAGCCTTCTATGAAGTTGCCCTTTTCCGAAAGGGGCAGTGTGAAGAAACCTACACCGCAGTAGAGGTCTACCGCCTTCTTGAAGCTGACCTTTTCTGTGACTGCCTCTATAAACCTCTCCCAAAGGGTGTGGTTGACCTGAAAGAAGGCGTCCGCACTTACCCTGAAGGTCCACCTGCCCACCTTCATAAAGAGGTAGTCCTTGCCTATCCAGTAGCGCCTGTTTAGTAGGTTCCTCAGCCTTGAGTAATCCCCGATCCCTACCACCGACTCGGGCAGGCAGTCCTCCTTGAGGTTCGTAAGGAAGCCCTTATCTATCTCGGTTGGGGAGACGAACTTGACCAGATAGGTGTCCTCCGAGGGGGAGTAGGAGACGTGGATCTCTTGAAGCTCCCTTATGTATTTGGCGCACTCCTTAATGTGGGGCAGAAGCTCGTTTATCTTGGGGTGAGCCAAGGGGCAGGATTCTACATCTACCACCTCTTTGCTTCCCCACTTGAAAAAGCCCACTCTTCCGTCCTTTACCTTGAACTGGACCCTTATCCTGTAACCGAACTCTTGACCCGAATAGACACTATCCAAAAGGTTTACCTCTTTTATCTTGCCTATCCTCTGAAGGGTCTCAAGGAGTATCTCCTCTTTTGCTTCAACTTGGGCGTCGTATTCTATGTGCTGGATCTGGCACCCGCCGCACACCCCGTAGTGGGGGCAGGGGGCTTCCCTGCGAACGTTTGAGGATATGATCACCCTCTCAACCTGAGCTTCTATGTAGTCCTTCTTCTCTTCAAGTACGCTTACCTCCGCAAGCTCATTTGGGGCGGAGTAGCGGGTCAAAACAGCCTTGTCCTTCCAGTGACCCAGACCGTAGCCCCCGTATACGAGCTTTTCTATCTTGAGCCTTATACTTTTATTGCTCGGAGGATCCTGAGTTTCTAAGTTCGGAAAGTCTCTCAAAGTCCTCCTCCGACATTACATCTATATGCCAGCCTGTCAGCTTATGGGCAAGTTTGACGTTTGACCCCTTCCTGCCTATAGCCAAGGAGAGCTGATCCTTGGGAACCGCAACCTCCGCCTTCTTCTCTTCGGGAAAGAGCCTTATGGCGGTCGGCTGTGCGGGGGAAAGCGCTCTGCTTATGAACTCCTCCTCTTGGTCCGTCCACCTTATCACGTCTATCCTCTCACCTCTGAGTTCCTCCGAAACGGGTTGTATCCTTGAACCCCTCAGACCCACTACTATGCCCACCGGATCCATCCTCAGATCCTTGGCGTAAACCGCTACCTTTGCCCTTTCACCGGGTATGCGGGCAACCGCCTTTATCTCTATATCCTTCTCCGCCACCTCGGGGATGTCGCTCTCAAGGAGCCTCTTCAGAAACATGGGGTGGGTGCGGGAGAGCAAGAGCCTCGGCTCCCCGTGAACCTTTTTCACCTCCAAAAGGAGAGCCTTAACCTTGTCGTTTACCTTGTATTCTTCCCCGGGTATCTGCTCCCTTCTGGGAAGGACCGCATCCACCTTCCCTAGGTCCACGAGCACGTCACCGTTATCAAAGACCTTCCTTACTATCCCCGTAACTATCTCCCCCTCAAGCTCTTTGTATTCCAAAAAGCCCCTTTCCCTTTCCGCCCTCTCAAGTTCGTTTAGAAACTCCTCCTTGGCGGCGTAAGCGGCAATTCTGTTCACATCCTCGGTGGATATGTTCAGAGGGAACCTCTCCTTTCTCTTTCCCTTTTTCTTTACTATGTAAACCTTTATACCATCGTCGGCGAACTCTATATCAAGGGGATCCCTTATCTTCTTGTCCTTGCGTATTGCTATGGCTATGGCGTTTTTAAGGGCATACTCTACCACCCTTTCGGGTAGATCCTTCTCCTTTGCCACTTGTTCTATGAGTTTTCTGATGTTCTTTACCATTTCTCCGGCTCCAGCCTTCCCTTAGCTATTGCGGAAAAGGGTATGTGGAGCTGATCCCCTTTGTCCTTTTCTCGCAGGGTTATTATACCCTCTTTGACTCCTTCCACATATCCGAGGGCTTCCCTTTTGCCGCCCACGGGTTCCCTGAGAACCACTTTAACGAGCCTTCCCTTGAAGAACTCGTAGTGCTCCGGTTTTTCCAGCTCTCTCGTCAATCCGGGAGACGATATCTCAAGCATGTAAGAGAAGGGGATCATATCCTCAACATCCAGAAGGGCGCTTATTTTCCTGCTGACCTCTTCGCAGTCCTTTATGGTGACCCCTCCCGGCTTGTCTATTATTATTCTCAGAACCCAACCCCTTTCGGATTTAAACTCAACGTCAAAGAGGCGGTAGCCCATCCTGCTTATGATGGGCTGAACCAACTCTTTTGTTTTTCTCTCCACTTCTCTGCTGTCTATTTGCATGATGTTTATTATAAATCGCAAAAAATTACCCTCCCTCTTCGGTAAAAAGCACCTAAATTTAAAGGGTTGGGTATGGTAGCCTTTCTGGGAGGGATACAGTTTTACGATACCGAAAGGCGAACCCTCTACCTGACAGGGGAAGAACTCAGATACCTGCGGACCCTGCTCGGTGCGGTAGGGGATGACCGCCTGTCAGAGCTTTTTGAGAAGTTTTTCTCCTACATACTCCCGAGGGGAGACCCCACCCTTGCAAAGGATTTGGGAAAGAAATACCTGAGCATCCTTAAAGACCTCCTAAGGAGGGGAGAGGGGGATGCGGACAGGGACACGGAAGGGATAACCTCCTCCAAGCTTGCCCGATACGATTGCTACCTTGAAGCCCTGTCAAGGTGGATCGTTGAAGCTATCCCGCTAATTTCTGGTAGTGTAAAGAGGGAAGAGGTTTCCTTTACAATCCTTGCCCTCGCTAAATACTTGCTCTTTGCCACCGACAACTTGGGTCAGATAGACATCTCCACCGACAGTCTGCCGAGGTGCAGGGAGGTGCTCAACGCCGTAAAGGATGCCATAGTCGTTGTAGACACCCAAAGCGGAAGGATAGTTGAAACCAACGAGTCCGCTTCGGAGCTTTTGGGAGTTCCAAGGGATGAGCTTGTCGGAAGGGAAGCGGAATGGATATATCCCAAGGAGTTTAGGCACGTTTTCAGGCTGAAGTATCTGAGCGGGAAGGATATCTACCGCAGGCGTGAAATCCTCTACCTTGAAAACAAGAAGGATAAGGTCCTGATCCCCGCTGAGGCGGAGTATTCAACCTTTTACACCGCAAAGGGCAAACTGTTGGTGTGCTCCTTCAGAGATCTCAGGGACAGATTTTCCGCCGAAGAGCAGTTCAGAAGGATCCAGATACTCTACCAGACCCTCAGCAGGATGAACATGCTCATGACCTCTGAAAGAAACAGAAAGGTTTTCCTGTCAGCCGCTGTTGACATACTCTTTGATGCGGGCTTCAGATACGTGGGGATATACTCCAAGGGAAGCCCCATACCCTTGGCGGAAAAGGGTTCCTTTTCCTCCAGAACCACCTCCGCCTGTATAGGCTCTAAGGAGGGGAACCTCTTCCTGCTTGTAGGTAAGGATTGTTGCAGAAGCTTCCTTGAAGAGGAGGTTGCCCTGCTGGTGGAAATTCTGGGAGATATAAACTTCGGTCTGAGAAAGATTGAAGTGGAGGATAGGGTAAGGAACCTTGAGGTAAAGGACTCCCTTACAAACCTGCTCAACAGACAGAACTTCGTAAAGAGGATGGCACTTGAGATAGAAGAGGCAAAAAGGAAAAGCAAAAAGTGCGCCCTCATAGTGCTTGACATAGACAGGTTCAGGGAGATAAACGAAGCCTTCGGTCACGAAGCGGGGGATCAGATCCTGAAGGACCTAGCGGACAGACTCATAGGGGCCTTCGGAAAGAAGACCCTTATAGGTAAGATAGGGGGCGACGAGATAGCAGTGCTGATATCAGCCCGTGACCTTTTCAGCGTCCTTGACAGAGGTTTAGACACAATTAAAGAGGTCCTAAGTAAACCCTTTAAGGTAGGTTCCTACTCTCTAAACCTTACCGCCTCCGTAGGCGTTGCCCTTTTCCCTGCGGACGCCCAAGCCTACAGCGATCTACTCTCTAAGGCTATAACCGCAGTCCAAAGGGCGAAGGAGCTGGGAGGCAACAAGGTCTCTTTCTTCTACGAGACTGAAGGACCCACCCCCATAGAAAAGGTTACCATGAGAAGCAAACTTCAAAAGGCTCTTGAGAGGGGTGAGCTCCTTCTCTTCTACCAGCCCAAGGTCAGCCTTTCAACGGGCAGGGTGGTGTGAGCGGAGGCGCTAATACGATGGCAAAGGGAAGGCAAACTCGTCCCGCCCCTCAAGTTTATTCCCCTTCTGGAGGAAACGAGTTTGATCCACGACGTGGGTAGGTGGATCCTTGAAGAGGCTACCCGTCAAATGAGGGAATGGAGCAAGAAGGGGCTCTATATCCCCGTTGCGGTGAACATATCCCCGATCCAGTTCAAGATCCCTTCCTTTGTGGAAAGCCTTCTTAATCTTGTGACTAAAAACTTTAAGGAGCACGTTTCTTTGGAAGCGGAGATAACTGAATCCGCTCTGATGGAGGATGTGACCCTCTTTATAGACATCCTGAAACTTCTAAAGAGCAGAGGCGTGAGAATATACATAGACGACTTCGGAACGGGTTACTCTTCGCTTGCTTACCTGAAAAAGCTGCCCGTATACTCTATAAAGGTTGACAAGGAATTTATAAAGGACCTTCCCAAGGACAGGGAAAACTTTGAGATAGTAAAGGCTTCCCTCTCCCTTGCACGCTCCTTCGGTCTTAAGACAGTAGCCGAAGGTATAGAGAAGGAGCAACAGGTGGGCATTCTCAGGGATTTAGGTTTTGACTTCGGGCAAGGTTACTTCTTCGGCAAACCCATGCCACCGAGTGAATTTGAAAGGTTCGTGGCGGGTAAGCTCTGATCAGTCCAAGCCTTTCAAATGACACAGCCTGTTCATATAAGAGATCCTAAAGGAGCCATCGTACTCAAGGAGGGTAACGCCTGTGTTGTCCATGTGAACATGCCAAAGTTTGTCCATATCAAGCCCCAAAGCCAAGCAAACCAAACCGTGCAGTGTTCCGCCATGACCCACGAGGGCTATAACCTCCTCCTCCCTTGAGAGGACATCCTCTAAGAGTTCTTCTATTCTCCTGCGGAAGCTTTCAACGGGTTCCTGAGAGGGCAGGGGGTTGTCTTTGGGGTTTACCAGCCAGCTCCTCATCATCTTCCTTTCCTTGTCGTATAGCTCCCAGAAGTCTCTCCCCTCAAGGACACCGAAGGACATCTCCCT
>WFYH01000012.1 GCA_015490215.1 Aquificaceae bacterium | reverse complement strand
TCCTAATCTGCCGTGTGGAGTTGAAAAATATTATAATTGATTTAGCTAATAAAATTAGAGAAAAGTTCCTAATCTGCCGTGTGGAGTTGAAAAGGCTATCTGGGCTGTGTTTATTACCTCTGCAGTTGTGTTCCTAATCTGCCGTGTGGAGTTGAAAGTACTTGTGATTGACTTTGAAGGAGGCTCCGACCTTCGCGTTCCTAATCTGCCGTGTGGAGTTGAAAGTCCTCAGGACAAAAAGCCAGAACTCACCAAGCCCTTCTTGTTCCTAATCTGCCGTGTGGAGTTGAAAGTAATTGACAAACGAGCAATTCCTTGCCGCCTCCCCAGGTTCCTAATCTGCCGTGTGGAGTCTGAAGTCGGTCTTGCAAGCGCAATTCTTGTGTATTTGCACCAACCCAATCTATTATCTAAAAGAAAGTTAGTCCTATCCCCCTTGCGCTGTGTGTTTGAATGTAGGATAATATTTCGTCTCCATCACAGGAGGTTCGGTTAATGCGCAGGGTTCAGGTAAAGCTGGAGAAGAGGGTTCCCGGCAGGAAGAGCGAAACCAAGAGGAAGAGAAGGGAAGGTTTCATACCGGTGGAGATATACGGCAAAGGGGTTGAGAACGCCCATGCGTGGATGAGCGTAAAGGACTTTCTGAACCTACCCCACGGTGAGACCTTTCTGATAGAAGCGGAGCTGAACGGAGAGAAAAGGGTATGTATACTGAAGGATATTCAGTTCGGTTGGCTTGGGGACGATCCCATCCATATAGATCTCTATGATCTTGCCAACGTTACCGACATTGAGATTGAGGTTCCCATAGAATTTGTGGGAACGCCTGCCGGTGTTGAGCTCGGTGGAACCTTTGAGATCCTTATGCACTCCCTTACAATTAAGGCAAGACCTGTGGATCTGCCGGATAAGATAACGGTGGACGTAAGCGGTCTCGGTTTGGGTGAGGCTCTCCACGTTAGAGATATCCCCGTTCCGGAGGGTTGCACCGTTATAGACAACCCTGAAGAGACTGTGGCGGTTGTTATAGAACCCGAAGCTGAGGAAACCACCGAAGAGGAGTCCGCGGAAGGGGAGGAGCAACAACCTGCTGAATGATAAAGCTCGTTGTCGGTCTCGGTAACCCGGGGGAGAAATACAAAGAAACCCGTCACAATGTAGGCTTTATGGTCATTGACGAACTTGTAAAGCGCTTTAGACTAAAAGATTTTCGGGAAGAGTCTCTATCCCACGTCTACCGGATGCGCTTGGGCGGTAGAGAGGTTATCTTAGCCAAACCCCAAACTTTTATGAACAACTCCGGCTTGGCGGTGGAAAATCTCCTTGAGGAAAACGGAATCTCTCCTCAGGAGATGCTCGTGGTTTACGACGACCTTGATTTGCCCCCGGGAACTACGCGCCTGAGGCTCAAAGGAAGCTCCGGCGGTCACAGGGGGATGGAATCCATAATAAAGACCATAAAGACCGAGCAGTTTCCCCGTCTGAGGATAGGCATAGGGAGACCCAAAAGCAAGGGGGACGTGGTGAACTACGTTCTGTCACCTTTCTCTTCCGAAGAGAAACAGATTATAAGAAGGGCAATAGTCAGGGCTGCGGACTGCATAGTTCGTGCCCTTGAGCTTTCGGTTGAAGATGCGATGGAGCTTTGCAACAGAAAGGAGGTTTGACAATGAAGAAGGCGAAACTCAGGCGTTTTAAGATAAAGGTCTACGGCAAACCTGCCAAGATCCCCATGAAAGGGATGACCGCACCCGAAGAGCACACCCACTTTCTCCACAGCCTGCTTACCAACAACGTAAAGGCTCTAAAACCTTACACCTTCAACTACAACCTTTGGCTCAAACAGAACGGTCAACCGGTAGGTGACTTCTTCGTATACAAGCTCTCCGACTACTACATCCTTGACACGGAAAAGCCCGCTTCAGAGGTGATAGAGGAGTTCAATAAACTCAAGCTTTCCCTGAAGGTATACTTTGAGGATCTCTCGGAGCAATTAGATCACCTTTTCCTCTTTGGTGATAGGGCGGGAGAGCTTGTTGAAAAGACCTTCGGTCGCAAACCCCAAGACTTCCAGATAGTTGAAGCCGAGGGTATTTTGATAGCTTCTAATCCGCTCAGGCTCCGCACGGAGGGATACGACATAATTGGACCTACGGAAAAGCTTTCAGACCTTTTCAAGGAAGCTAAGGAGATTTCGGAACAGGAGTTTGAGGACATCAGGATAGAAAACTGTGTACCGAGGATAGGGAAGGAGTTGAGGGAAGGTTTCTCACCCCTTGAAGCTGGGATGGTAGGAACGGCGATAGACATGAACAAAGGTTGCTACGTAGGACAGGAGGCGATAGCCAGAGTCTACTACAAGGGGAAAACGCCCAGAACGCTGGTGAAGATCTTAGGTGAAGGGCTGGAGGAGAACTCTGACCTCTCGGCAGACTCCAAGAAGGTGGGAACTGTAACATCGGTAAACTCTTCAGGAACGGTCGCCTTGGGATATATTTTGAGAGACTACTTGGAAAAAGAGCTGACCTTGAGCGAAGGGAAGGTTTCCGGAATAAAAGAGTGCATTTTATAATTTAAAGAAGGTAAGGAAGGGTGGCCGAGCGGACGAAGGCGCGGCGCTGGAAACGCCGTGTGCCCCATTCGGGGCACCGAGGGTTCGAATCCCTCCCCTTCCGCCAAAATAAAAACAAGGAGGGCGAGCCATGGAAAAAAATATGGCAGGTTGGGACAGGGCCCTTAGGGTAATTCTCGCAATAATCTTCCTGTTTTTAGCATTCTCAAACGGGGGGCTTTGGTGGATACTCGGACTGGTGGGAATAGTCTTCCTCGTAACCTCTGCTGTAGGCTTCTGTCCCCTGTATAAGGTTGTAGGCTTTAAAACCTCCGGAGAAACTTGAAGGTTCTTTCCATAGACTACGGTTCTAAAAGGGTAGGTCTTGCTGTCGGTGACTCTTCTTTGAAGATAGCGGTGCCGAAGGGCACCCTGAAAAACAACTCTCGCCTCCTTGAAGAACTCAAAAGGATAGTCATGGAGAGTAAAGTGGAGAAGATTGTTGTGGGTCTTCCTCTTACGCCCTCGGGTAAGGAGGGTCAAAGGGCGAGGGAGGTAAGGGCTTTCGTTGAAAGGCTTTCCAGAGAACTTCCACATATAGACATAGTCCTGTGGGACGAAAGGTATACCACCCAAGAGGCACACAGAAGGTTAAGGGGCAAAAAGTTTGAAAAGGAGCACATAGACGCCCTCTCCGCTCAGATAATACTTGAAGAGTTCTTGGAGAGCTTATGAGGAAACCTCTCCTCCTTGTGCTTCCTGCGGTTGCCCTTTCCTTTTATCTGGTCTACGCCTTTCTACCGGTTTATGTGGAGAAGAAGACTGTAGAGATACCCTACGGGATAGGAGCCTTCAGGATAATGGAGATACTCCACGAAGCGGGGGTAATCAGAAGCAGGCTTGCCTTTGCTCTCATACATGCAGTAAAAAAGAGCAAACTTGAAGCTGGAGAATACGAGTTTGAAGGCTACGTTACTCCCTTTGAGGTATACGAAAAGCTTTCAAAGGGACTCAGAAAGCTCCACAAGGTGGTAGTGGTTGAGGGAAGCGATATTTACGATATAGCGGAGATTCTCCACAGGGCGGGGGTATGTAGAAGGGAGGACTTCTTGGCTTACGCCACTTCAGAAAAGGTGGCAAGGGGCTACGGGCTTACCAGCTCAACCATGGAAGGCTTCCTATTTCCAGACACCTACTACTTTTCAAAGAATACCCACCCCATAAAGGTTATAGATACGATGTTCAGAAACTTCCTCAAGAAGACCGCAGAGCTTAGACCCAAGGTTGCAGAAAAAGGGCTTACCCTTGAGGAATGGGTCACGGTGGCTTCTATGATTGAAAAGGAAACCTTCTGGGAGGATGAAAAACCTCTGATAGCAGCGGTTATCTACAACAGGCTAAAAAGGAGGATGAAGCTCCAGATTGATCCCACGGTTATATACGCCCTAAAGAGAAGAGGGCTGTGGGAGGGAAAGCTTACCAAAGAACACCTCTCTATAGATGACCCCTACAACACCTACCTTTACTTCGGCTTGCCCCCTACCCCTATATGCAATCCTGGTCTTAGCTCCCTCAAAGCCGCCCTGAATCCCGCAAAGGTCGGATACCTTTACTTTGTGGTGGATCCAAAAAGAAGGAGGCACCTTTTCAGCACCACCTACTCCCAGCACAGGAGAAATATAGCCCGCATAAAGCGCCGTTATCGCTAAATTATTATCAACTATGGACAGAAGCGACAGTATAAGGGCTTTGACGGTAAGCTTTCTGCTTATATCAACCTTCACCGTAGTTGAATTTATAGGAGGAATAGTTACCAACAGCCTCGCACTTCTGTCGGATGCGGGTCACATGCTCACCGATAGCGTTTCCCTTCTGATGGCTCTCATAACCCAAATTATCGTCCAAAGGGCGAAGGGAAAATCCATGACCTACGGTCTTTACAGGCTTGAGGTCCTTACCGCCTTCTTAAACGGTATATTCCTGCTGGGGCTTATAGGATACATAGCCTACGAAGCTTTTAACAGGTTCGTAAACCCCGAACCCGTCCTCGGACCCCAGATGCTCGCGGTGGCAGTGGTCGGGCTTATCATCAACCTGATAGCGGGATATATCCTTTACAGGAGTTCCAAAGAGAACATAAACGTAAAGTCCGCCCTCCTGCACGTTATAACCGATACCCTCGGCTCTGTGGCGGCTATCCTTGCGGGGTTGGCGGTTACCTTCTTTGGTCTATACCTTGCGGATCCTGTTCTCAGCATAGCCATCTCCTTACTCATTCTTCCGGGTGCCTACTCGGTTATAAGGGAGTCCCTGAACGTTCTCCTTGAGCTTGTTCCCTCTGCGGTTGACGCACAGGCTATAGAGGACAGAATAAAGGAGCTTCCGGGGGTGGTTGATGTCCACGATCTGCACGTTTGGTCAATAACTTCCGGAAGCGTTGTCTTGACCGTTCACGTGGTGGTATCGGAGGTCCAAGACTGCAACTTCATACTAAAAGAGGTGGAAAAGATAGCCAAGGACTTCGGTATAAACCACACCACCGTTCAGATAGAAAGGGAAGGCTACGCCTGCCCGCCCACCTGTCCCTTGCTCAGCGGAGGTAATATCAAGACCCACCATCACCATTAGGCTAAGGTTTTAAGGCTTTCAAAGCAGACCACTCTGTTCCTGCCCCTTCTTTTGGCTTCGTAGAGGGCTTTGTCCGCTTTGTCCACCAGACCCTCGGGATCATCACCCCCTTCAAGACACGCAACACCGATAGAAACGGTAACGGGTATCCCTATTGAGGTCTCTGTTTCCCTCCGGATTTCCGAGAGCAACCTCTTTGCCACATTCAACCCACCGTCTAAGGTGGTCCCCGGAAGGATCACAAGGAACTCCTCCCCACCCCACCTTCCGGCTGAATCTCCCGACCTCAGGTTGCGGGAGAGTATTCTGGCTATCGTTCTTAGAACCATGTCACCTGTGGAGTGTCCGTATGTGTCGTTTATGCTCTTGAAGTGGTCCACATCCACCAAGAGTATACACATGGGCACCCCGCTCCTTTTAAAGGCTTCCGTTTCTTTGCGGAGGATCTCCGCTATAACGCCCCTGTTGTATAGACCTGTCAGGCTGTCGTGGAGTGCAAAGTCCACCTGCTTGTTTACCCATTCGTGAAACTCCCTCATGGCGCTGTTAGCTATAAGTATGACTATCAGGGAAGCCAATAGAATGGGGTAGACTTCGCTCAGCGAGCTGGGAATGTTTATAACCTTAAGCTCCCCAAGGACGAGGGTTAAAGTGACGAGAGCAAAGTAAAAGGACGCCACGAGGTTTGCCCTCTTGAGGGGAAGTATCATGTAGCATACGCTGAAAAAGACAACCACCCAAGCGTAGTCAAAGGGGTTAACCCCTCCCTTTATCAGGACAAAGTAAATGGGAGCACCCGAAGACAGAACGAGTATGGACAGGAATCTGTAAAAGTCCTTTGTCTTAAGGAAGAAGATAACGGAAGCTACCAGCCCCGTGAAGGCTATCGCAAAGGCTGGAAGGTATTCACCGAGCACGCCCCTTTTAAAGTGGGTAAAGGCGTAAAAAGCAAGGACGGTAAGGGCTACTGAAGAGATAAGGGCTACCGAGTGGTAAGAGT
>WFYH01000011.1 GCA_015490215.1 Aquificaceae bacterium | reverse complement strand
TGCGAAGCTCCTGAGTGGGTGCATTTACCGAAACTGCCAAGTTGAGGGAGCGCATAAAGTCGTCCTTTGCCAATCTCTTGAGGGGATTAACAAGTCCGCTTGTGGAGATGGTAACCCTTCTCTTTGATAGGTCAAGTCCCCAAGGGGAGACCATTATCAGGGTGCTCTTCCTAACGTTCTCGTAGTTAGCAAGAGGTTCGCCCATGCCCATAAAGACCACGTTTCTGATCCTCTCCTGTGCAAAACTTTGAACCTGCAGATACTGGTCTATTATTTCCTCCGTTCTAAGGTTCCTGATCAGTCCGTCCAGAGCGGTGGCGCAGAAGGTGCAGCCCACCGCACAGCCTATCTGGGAGGACACACACAGGGTCAGATGATCCCTCTCTCTTATCAGAACCGTTTCCACAAGGTGACCGTCTTGGGTCCTGAAAAGGAACTTTGTAGCGTCGGGCGCTTCCACCATGTCCACAAGTTCAAGGGGGTGGAAGGCGTAGGTTCCGGAGAGCTTCTTTCGCAAATCCTTGGGAAGATCTGTCATAGAGTCAAAGTCAAAGGTACGCTTTTTGTATATCCAGCGCAGTACCTGTCTTGCCCTGTAAGGTTCGGCTCCAAGTTCTTTAAACTCTCCCGTTAGCTCCTCAAGGGTTTTTCCGGTTATAAACCTCATAGAACCTTTATGTAACCGAAGCCCTTTTGCTGGAGTCTCCCTATAGAAGCCACCCCCGAGGGGACTATCTTCACAAAGTCAAAGAAGTTTTCATACTTGAGCTTGAGTCCCTTAATGGTAAAGTCACAGATAAAGTAGTCGACTTCAAACTGGGACAGGTAGGAAAGTCTTTCTTCAGCTCTCTTTAAATCTACTTTCTCTTTCTCCCACTTGGTTCCCTTGTGGGTCTTCATAAAGAACTTTACCCCTACCCCGTTGGCTACGATGATTATCTTTACCCTGAAGGGATCAAAGTCGTTCGCGGCGAGGTGGTTCCTTATGTTGGTCAGCATGGCGTGGAACCTGCTCTCTTGGGGAAAGTCGCAGTGGTAAATCACCGCATCGTCGGTTTCCTTCTCGGGAAGGTCCTCAAGGGTCAGGTAGGGGAGTTTGATCCCCTCCTTCTGTGCACCGAAGGCGCTTTTGACCAAGAAAGGCACAGACACCGACAAAGCACCGAGCTTAAAAAACTCTCTCCTATCCATGACGGCACCCCCCTTATTGATAACTTAACCCAAATTGCAAGCAGGCAACCGAAAAACCTTCATACATACTTGATCCATCCTTTAAGGGACTACAGCAAACCCTCCCTCTTTAGCAACTCCCTTAGCTCTTTATCGGTCTTAGCTCTTTCCCTTAGAACATTTAAAAGTCTCCTTAGCTTTTCGGGTTTGGTTTCCCTCTCAAGCTCTTCAATGGTTTGCCTTTTTGCCTCCCTGATTATGGTTCTCCTGTCCCACCATGCAAAAGCGATAACCACACCCACGAGAGTAAACTGCCCTCCAAAGATCGCTACCATAATCTGAACCATTCTGCTTAATTCCTGATTCATCTGTTCAAAGCGCTTGTCTACCTGTTCAAAACGTTTATCTATCTGTTCAAACCGTTTGTCCACTTGCTCAAAACGTTTGTCCACTTGCTCCATAAAAGTTCTGAGGGTGGCTTTTACCTCTGCTATGTCCCTCAAAAGCTGTTTCTCTTCGGAAGGAGTGAGCGAAAAACTAAAACTTGCGGGAAGCAAAAGCCCAATGAGGATCACCAAAAGACCGTACTTCTTCAAAACCTTCATAACGTTTCTAAATATAACCCGAGGTGTAAGATCTGCGAACAACTTTGAATTAGCCTACACCGTTCCTTCCCGCCTTATCTCTTTCCTTTGGAGTATGTATTCCCTTCTCAGGATTGCCCTGTTGAGTGCGTCCACAAAGGCTTTTACGCTCGCCTTTATTATGTCGGTATCAACGCCTCTTCCTGAGGCTCTTACATCCTCAAGTTCAAGGATAACCCTCGCCTCCGCCTGAGCGTCAGTGTTGGGGGTCAGAGCCTTTATGGAGTAGTCCAAGAGCTTGGGATTTATCCCGAGAGCTTTCTGAAGAGCCTTTATGGTGGCGTCCACGGGACCGTTGCCCGTTGCGGTGGCGGTTCTCTCCTCTCCCTTGAAGATGACTTTAACCGTTGCAGTAGGCATAAGATTTTCACCGCTCTGAACCTGAAAGTGAAGGACCTTCACGGGTTCTTCGTCCTCCACCTTAAGGAACTCCTGATAAATCAACGCTTCTATGTCCTCTTCGTAGATCTCCTTTTTCTTGTCCGCAAGCTCCTTGAGCTTTTCGTAGATCCTTTCTATGTCCTTTTCGCTGTAGTTAACGCCGTATTCTTCCAGTTTTTTCTTCAGTGCGTGTCGTCCCGAGTGCTTGCCCAAAACTATCCTCCTGCTGGCGGGAAAGCCCACATCCTCGGGGTTCATTATCTCGTAAGTGAGTCTGTGACTGAGGACACCGTGCTGATGTATGCCCGACTCGTGGGCAAAGGCGTTGTCTCCGACTATCGCCTTATTGGGGGGAACAAAGGACCCCGTTATCCTGCACAGGAGCCTTGAGGTTTTGTAAAGCTCCTTTGTGTTTATGTTGGTATGCAGGTCCCCGAAGAAGTCCCTGCGCACCCTCAGAGCCATAACGATCTCTTCAAGGGCGGCGTTTCCAGCCCTTTCCCCTATACCGTTTATGGTACACTCCACCTGCCTTGCCCCATGCTTAACTGCAGTAAGGGAGTTTGCAACCGCAAGACCCAGATCATCGTGGCAGTGGACGCTCAGAACAACCTTGTCTATGTTTGGAACGTTGTTGATTATGTCTTCAATGAGCTTTCCAAACTCCTCGGGTATGGCGTAGCCCACCGTATCGGGAATGTTTATAGTGGTCGCTCCTTCCTTTATGACCTCCTCTATGATCCTGTATAGAAACTCCCTATCGCTCCTTGTAGCATCCTCACAGGAAAATTCAACGTCGTCGGTAAACCTTCTAGCAAAGGCGACCGCTTTTTTAGCTCTCTCAAGGACCTCCTCAGGTTCCATCCTGAGCTTATACTTCATGTGGATCTCGGAGGTGGCTATGAAGGTATGTATCCTCTTCCTCTCCGCGGGAGCCAAAGCCTTGGCGGCAACCTCTATGTCCTTCTCAAGTGCCCTTGCGAGGGAGCATATAACGGGTCCCTTTACTTCACGGGCTATCCTGTTTATGGCTTCAAAGTCGCCTTTGGAAGCTACCGCAAAGCCAGCTTCTATAACGTCCACACCGAGTCTCGCCAACTGCTGAGCCATCTGGAGCTTTTCCTCGGTGGTCATGGAAAAGCCCGGTGCCTGCTCTCCGTCCCTTAGGGTGGTATCAAAGATTATTACCCTATCGTTCATCTTCGCCTCCATGTAATTGAAAATAATTCTCAATTAGGAATTGTCAAGAAGAAGGGAAGGGGGAAGGTGAAGCTCAGAGGTGGCTCATGACCATCTGTTTTAGGGCGTCTTTGGGCTGGACCCCTATCCTCGTGTCCACCACCTCCCCGTTCTTGAAGAGGATAACGGTGGGGATAGCCCTTATGCCGTATTGCATGGCTATGTTGGGGTTTTCATCGGTGTTGAGCTTACCCACCTTTATCTTATCTCCGAACTCTTCGGCTATTTCCTCTATTATGGGCGCTATGATCCTACAGGGACCGCACCAAGGTGCCCAAAAATCAACGAGAACAGGCACATCCGAGTTTATCACCTCTTCGTTCCAGTTGCTCTCGGTTAGGGTAATGACGCTTCCTGCCATCTTCACTCCTCCTTGATAAGCATCTCGTAGAGTTTCAATACCCTATCATCCTTTATGTAGTAACAGATAATGGAACCCTCCCTTTTCCAACCGACTATCCCCCTGCTCCTCAAGATGGAAAGGTGCTGTGAAACGCTCGGCTGTGACATCCCCAATAGCTCCCCGAGGTTCTTGACGCACTGCTTGCCCTCAATGAGGATGGAGATGATCTTAAGCCTTACAGGGTGGGACAAGGCTTTAAAGAACTCCGCCAGTTCCTCCAACTTCTCCTCATCAAGAACCGCTATGCTCATATCTTTTACCTCGCCCAAATTTTAACATATTAAGAATATAAGCAATCGTTAAATCTTCCTCAATATCCTGTAACCTTCCTCAAGCTCCTCCTTTGTCACCCTCCTGTCGGAAAATCTATCCCTCCTGTAAAGGTTGATTATGAATTCTACATAATTTCCGTAAGACTTTCCTCGGGAAATCCTAAGAAGCTCTTCGGGCAGAAGATCGGAGAGCTTGCGCCTTTCCAACCTTTCAAGCCTCTTTACCATCAGCCTGTATAGGTTTGCAGGAGTCTTTCTGATCCTGCGGAGGTAAAAGATCACCGTTGTATAAACAAAGACAAGAGATACCGCCATCACAACAAGATCTTTCAAAAATTCCTTCACATCCCGCAGGCTTATGTCCTTGAGGGAACTTATTGCGCCTTTAAGGAGGGTGCTCTGCTTTTTGGCGCTGAAGTCTATGACGTTTTCATACCAGAAGGCTACGAGGGCATCCCGCAGGAGGTCAAATTTGGATATGTGTCTGAGATAAGGGGAAACGTAGGGTGGTGTTGTGTCTACCCTCACCCAGCGCCCGCCGACGAAGGCTTCGACCCAAACGTGAGCCATTGAATTGGTAACTATGTAGTATTTCCCGTATTCGTTCCTCAGAGCGCCCTTGAAACCTCCCACCACCCTCGCAGGCACGCCCATGAGTCTGAGGAGCAAAGCGGTGGCGGAAGCGAAGTATTCGCAATTCCCCCTTTTAGCTCTGAAGAGAAAGTGTTCAAGGGGATCCCCCTCGGGCTTTTCAAGTTCAAGGGAGTAAGAAAATCCCCCTTTGAAGAACTCTACGACCGCAGAGAGCTTTTCTTCGTCCGTCTCTTTCCCCTCCGACAGCCTTCTTGCCAGTTCCTTCACGGAGGGGGGCAGGTTTTCAGGCACTTTCAGATGGGCTTGGGTGGGTGGGTCTCGGGGCGGTGCGAGGACCGACAGGGCAGAAATCCTCACTGGTTTGGAAATATTCTCAGAGGCTTCGTAGTATCCTCCCACTTTCCTCTTTAAAACGAGCTTAGTCCCTTCCACCTTAATTACTTTCAGGGGGTAGTCAAGCAGGGGGATATACCTGTCGTAGGTGGGTTCCAAGACCATCCTGTAGAGTATCCTTCTGCCCTCGGGCGGAGGCTCCTCCGAGCGGGATACCGCTCGGGTCTTTATCCACATGTTCCTGCGGTAGGTGTCAAAGACGGAAACCCTCCAGTAAGGATCAGGTGGGAGCGGACCGAAAACCCTCATTACAACCGTGTTGTCCTGCTGGATTTCCCCCACCTTGCCGAGGGTTACCCTGTCGGATATACCGCTTATAAGCCCTCCTTTTTTCGGTTGGGTAATGTCAAAAAGGGGTGCGCTGGTTCTGGGAAGTATAAGGAAAAAGGGAACGCTGCCAATAGCTACCAAGATGGGGAAGGGAAGAACTACTTTGGCAAAGCTCTTTAGGAAGGAGCGGGACAATGGCATATCCCTCAATTCCGAGTAGACGGTTGTTATTACAAAGGCGATTATCCCCAAGTAAAGCTCGTAAAGGAAGAAAACCAAAAAGGTCGGATCAAACCTGAAGGTGGTAGTAACCACGAGCCCAAACAGGCTCAAAAGGAGCATCTGGTGTATGTCCCTCGGTCTTTTTTCCTCAAGAGCCTTTATAGCCATCAGCAGTAAAAGGACGTGTGCCAAGGGCTTTACGAGGTTATCCAGACTCAGGTCAAGTAGGAATAAAACCGAAAGTAGGATGCCTACAGTGTTTAAGATGAACCTGCTGATGTAGAAGCGGACGGTAAAGTCGTTAACAAGCCCCGCCGCAATGAGGGCGGTGAAGCCCAAAAGAAAGGGAGTATCCGCTACGCCGTATAGGGAAAGGGCACTTCCCAAGGTGACTAAATAGGTAATGGATAGGGCTAACCTTTCAGCAGAGAGCATACCTCTTCCCTGATGGACCCTTCCGCATATATCCTGTAAACCTCTATTGGTCTCAGGCTCCCTATCAGGGGTGAAACCTCCTCCGCAGGAAGGATTTTATCCCCCTCAAGGACAGCTATCTCTTCATCGTAGGGTTTCTTAAAGACGCTGTCAAATCTCACCAAGTCCTCAGGGAACTTTTCCAAAACGAGCCTTTTAGCTTCAGAGAACACTTCTTTGTCTTGTGTTCGGAAAACTTCCTTGAAGTGCTCTCTTCCCAAAAGCCTTCTGGCGTGTTTTTCCAGTCTTTTGTCCGAAGACAGCAGGGATATAAAGGTGCAGTCGTTCATAGAAAGAAAGGTTTCAAGGTCTGTAAACTCCCTTTCCACTAAAACTTCCCTTATGAACTCAATCAGGTGTATGTTGAGAATCCTCACAACCCTGTGGAAGTAAACCTGCAGATACATAAAGTAGCGACCTATCAGGAAGTTTTCTAAGGCACGGAGTCCGCTTGAGTCCACCGCAAGCAGTCTTTTGCCTCCGTCCTCTATAACCCTGAGGGTGCTTATGAGCCTTTGGTAGTCAAAGAGTCCATAGGACACACCGCAAAAGTAGGCGTCCCTGCGCAAGTAATCTATCCTGTCGGAACCGAACTGACCCGTTATAAAGGAGGTAAGGAACCTCTCCCTGTCGTCCTTCGGCTCCCCGAGGGTCACCCTGATAAGGGACTCTACCGATTCGTGGGAAAGCCCGAAGTCTTTTTTCAAAAGGTCGTATATCTCCGTTTCAAGGATAATCCTTCGGGTCATATCCTCGTGGTCTTTATCTTCGGGAAAAAGAACCTCGGTGGTATGGGAGAAGGGTGGGTGTCCGAGGTCATGAAGCAGCCCCGCAAGGCGCAGGAGCTTTCTGTCCTCCTTTTCTTCCTCTGGAAGTAGGCTTGCCAAAAGGTCAGAAACAAAAAACACCCCGAGGGCGTGCTCAAAGCGGGAGTGGTGGGCGGAGGGGAATACGAGATAGGTAAGCCCCAGCTGTTTTATGTGCCTGAGCCTTTGGAAGGGAAAGGTGTCTATCAGCTTTACTTCGGGAGGTGTAAGCTTTATAAAACCGTAGAGGGGATCGGATACCTCTTTAAACATTCAGTTGTGGGGTGTCCCTTGCCTCTCAAGCTCCTTTATCTCCTTCATAGCCTGATCAAACTTGTATAGGGAAGATGCCACCTCCCTCAGGTGAGTTGCAGCTCTCTTGTAAGCTTCCTTTAGGCGAGGGTCTGTAGCCCTCTCTGCCTTCTCCAGAAGGTTTCTATGGAATAGAAGGAGTCCGTTCCTGAGTTCATTAAAGTCCATCTCTTTCCTCCGAGAGACCTTAATCTTCTTACGATTCCAGAAAATATCCTTCTTAGAAGCCCTTTTCCATGACCTTTATCCATAGAGCTGTTTATCTTTATCACAAAATAGCCCCCACCTCTGGAAATCTCTCTCAGAAGATCCTCTACATCCCTCCTCAGCTTGACTACGTTCACCCCGTAGTAGGTTTCGGGTAAGGTTTCAAGAAGTTTAAGAGTTCTCTTGAGATAGGCTGTATCCAATCCCCTTCCCTCAAAGGCGGAGCTGTAAAAATCGGATAGGTTCGTCAGAGCACTGAAAAAGTTCCCCTCGTAAGGGAAGCGAAGTGACTGAAGGGAACAATAAAGGGAAGCTTCTTTGAAAAGCTGCTCGTTGAAGATCAAAGCACCGAGGTGCACCGCCTCGGAGGGGGTGTTCCTTTTGGAATAACTTGAGACCTTGCTGAGGATCGTCCAGTATTTAAGAAGCCTTGAGTAGACTTCGTAAAATATCTCCCTGTATTCGGGTAGGAAGCTGACCTTTATCCCCTCGGGCGAAGATAGTCTAAGGATATCCTTCCCGTATAAAACGTCCCCCGTTTGGGTTATAAACTGGAAAAGGTTCAGCTCAAGGAGAACGTCCTGCCACTTGCCTTTGAAAGTGTGGAAGGTTCTGTTAGCGCACCCGAGGAGCCTGTCAAGGTCAATCTCAAAGCAGTTTTCCTTTCTGACCAGCTGGCAGTAACAGATGGGGTAAAGGAGAACTTCCTTCTTTGTAGGATCGTCAAGGATTTCAAGGAAGATATTTTCCAACCTCCCTACTTCCTGCCAAAGGTCCTTCAGCATAAGGAATAATTTAGAATATACGGAAAGGCAACGCAACCACGGAAAGGTTATGGAGCTTTTAGTTCCTGCCACAACCACCAACTTCGGAGCGGGCTTTGACACCTTCGGCTTAGCTTTAAACCTTTACAACTACTTTCACGTAGAAGAGAACGACAGGTTCCTAATTGAGATAGAGGGAGAAGGCAAAGATCTGCCCCGTGACGAGAGCAACTTGGTGGTGAAGGTCTACAAAAGGGTCTGCGAGGTTAAGAAAAGGGAAGTAAAACCTTTCTTCTTAAAACAGAAGAATGAGGTTCCCACCTCAAGGGGACTTGGGTCTTCCGCCACCGCAATAGTGGGCGGGCTGATGATCTTTGAGCGGTTAACGGGGGAAGAACTCTCCCTTGAAGAAAAGTTAAAGATAGCCTACGAGTTTGAGCCTCATCCCGACAATCTCATTCCCACTTTGGTGGGTGGGTTCGTCATCTGCCTTGGAGGTTACTCCTTCCACAGAACTGATTTCCCAAAAGACATAAGTCTCATCTTTGCGGTTCCCGACTTTGAGCTTTCAACCCAGAAGGCAAGGGAGGTTTTGAGGAAGGAGGTTCCTCTTGAAGATGCGGTCTTTAACATCCGCAGGGCGAGTTTGTTCATAGCCTCTATTCTCAGCAGAAATTATGAGCTTTTGAGGGAGGCGACTCGGGACAGGTTACACCAGCCCTTCAGGGCTGAGCTTGTAAAGGGTTTTAAAAAGGTAGTGGAAACCGCCTTAGAGGCAGGAGCGTTGGGGGTTTTCCTGAGCGGGGCGGGTCCCACCATTTGCGCCCTTTGTGGCAGGGACTCAGAAGAAAGCGTAGGAAAGGCTATGGAAGAAGCCTTCCGATCGGAGGGTGTAAAAGCACGTGTTTTATCTTTGAGGGCTTCTGACAGAGGAGCCTATTGGAGATCCTGAAAGCTTAAGGATTAAACCCTTAGCAAGGCGGGGCATGTTTTCCTTTACCTTTCCCTTTTCATCTATGAAGATGGTAGCGGGTAGAAACAGAAGGGTAACCTTTTTGGCAAACTCACCTTTAGGATCCGCAAGGACGGGAAAGGACGGTTTTATTCTCTCATCCTCTAAGAACTTTCTAACATCCTTCGGATCCATCATTATGGCTACGGACACAATAGCTACCTTCCGCCGAACCTTTGCATAGATATCCTCTAATTTCCTCAGATCCTCAGTATGCCCCACGCAGGTACCCGACCAAACGTAAACTACGAGCCCGTCTTTATTTCTAAAATCCTCTAAAGTTACTTCCCTCCCTTCCATATCCTTCAGCTTTATGTTGTAAACCGTCCCACCGCAGGAAAGGATGAAAACCACAAAGAGTAGAATCAGCCTAATCATTAAGACAGAATATAATTCAAACTGCATTATCCAAGGGGTGCGAAAATTTTTGGGTCTGTGGTCATTATTCACAGGTGGCAACTCGGATTATACTAAGAGCCTGCATGAAAAGAGCACTCCTGTATCGCAGGGGAGGTCTCGGAGATACACTTTTGACCTTTCCGATTTTGGAGATTCTTAAAAGGGAAGGTTTCCACGTTACGGCGGTAGGTAACACGGACTACTTTAAGATAGCTTCGGAAGTTGGCTGGGCGGACAGGGTAGTTTCTGAAATACCGCCCGAGAGTTGGGACAAAGAGGTTATCTTTTCCTTAGATTGCATAAACCCATTCCCAAGCAGAAGGGAGTGGATAGTTTCCTATCTTCTCAGGCAAGTTGGTTTTGAGGGGAAAGGGTTTTCAAAAGTCCTTCCGATAGAACCTTTGAAGGAAAGCCCCTTTGAGGGGAAAGCCCTTTTGCACCCTTCAAGCGGGTCTTTTAAGAAGAACTCCGATATAAGTCTCTTCTTTGAGGTGCAGGGTTTTTTAGAAGGAAGGGGCATAGAAGTTACCTATCTGGTAGGTGAGGCGGACCTTTGGATGAAAGAACTCCTTCCAGATTTTGTAGAGAGCTTTGATCCCCTGTGGATAGCCAAGGCGGGCAAAAGTGCCCTTCTGTATGTGGGTCTTGATTCGGGGATATCTCATCTTTTCTCTTACTTGGGCGTCCCGTCCGTTGTTATATACGGACCCACGGATCCCGTTGTCTGGAAACCCATAGGTGAAAGGGTGTTTCAAATAGTTCCTAGTCTTGAGTGTAATCCTTGCTTTCCTTACACTTGCTCTTGCGGGGGGTGCCTTGAAAAGGAGCTAATCCTCAAGCGCCTTTTGCCACTCCTTGACCATCTCCTCGTCAAGATCAACCAAGATAACCTTCTCTAAACACTTTGGCTTGAAAGTTTTTATCTCCTCAATCATGGCTTTAGCTGCGATGGATTTAGGCACCCTTCCCACGCCGGTTCCCATCCCCGGAAAGGCTATGCTTTTAAAGCACAGCTCGTCCGCTAAGCTGAGGGCTGCACGTGTAGCCTTCTTTACCCTTTCCTCGGTGGTCTTCATAGCCGGCTCTTCCATGGTGGGGGCGTGTATAACACCCTTGAACTTGAGCTTTCCGGCTGTGGTAAGGATAGCTTTGCCTACGTCTATGGGAGCTTTTTGGACCGCCTCCTTTTCTATCTCTTCCCCCCCGAACCTCTTTATGACACCTGCCACACCTCCGCCCATGTAACCGTAGCTGTTAGCCGGGTTAACTATTACCTGAGCGTCTACCTCAAGTAAGCTTCCCTGCTTTATTTCAATCTCCATAGCTTTAACCTTTAGCCTTGCACTCGGAACAGATGCCGAAGATCTCAAGTCTATGGTGGCTCGGCAAAAAGTCGTAGTCCGCGCACACTTCGTCCTGAAGCTTTTCTATATCCTCGTTGACGAACTCTATTATCTTCCCGCACTCGGTGCAGACGAGGTGATCGTGGTGAGCTTTGCCGGCAACGAATTCATATATGGTCCTGTTATTCAGCTTTATAACCTCCTTTATGACTCCAAACTCCTGAAGGAGTTTTATGGTTCTGTATATGGTTGATCTTGAAACGTTTTTATCCGCCCTTGTGGCTATCCAGTTAACCAGATCCTCTACCTCAAAGTGCTTACCGTATTCCGCAATGAGATCTATGAGTTTAAGCCTGCTCTGGGTTACCTTCATGTTCTTTCTCTTTAAAAACTTGGCAAACTCCCTCTTTATTTCCTCAAGGTCTACTCGCATAAATACCATAATATACCGTTCTTTTTTTCTGACAAAGTTTGAAGTACCTTACCCCAAAACACCTTAGACGGAATTTTCCTAAAGGCGCCTCTTGTGGACAGTCCCTACAGTTCCTTTTCAATCACCACCACCGCTTGGGGTATAAGTTCGCCGTTCACGTAGCTACCTTCGGGGGTGAGGATTTTTAGAATTTTCCCGGATACGGGAGCGTTGATATTGGTGTAGTTTATGAGGGTTTCAACCTCTTCTATTTTTCCTTCTATCTGCTTTATGCGGGCTTTGAGGGAGTCGTATTCTACCTTTTTGCTTTCAAGCCTCGTCTCTGCAAGAAGGTCTCTTTCAAAAAGCTCCCTGAGTCTACCGTAGTCCCTATCAACTTTCCAAAGGCGAGCCTTTACCTCTTCAAGCTCTCCTAAAAAGCTCTTCTTTCGGGCTTCGTATATGGAGGTATCAATTTTTATAAGGGGCTGTCCTTTTTCTACTTTCTGTCCTTCCTTGACGAAAACCTTAACTACCTTCCCTTTAACAATGGCATAAACCTTCACCTCCTGAGAGAAGGCAAGAGGAAGGCAAAGGAGTAAAAGCAAGAACACTTTGACCATCATATTTCCTCCACCTTTTCAGTAAAGAAGGGTATCTTTTCTGTGAACACCTTTAGGGGATCTTCACCTATCAAATCATATAGCCTCATGAGGAATAGGACTATCTCAAACTTAGCCTCCATGACCCTGCGCTCCGCTTCCGTTTTGGTGGACATGGCATAGCCCAAGTCAAAGGCAAGCTCCAGCTCGTAGTTGGACCTCGAAAGGTCAAGGTTTTCTTGTGCCCAGTTGTCAAAGGTAACGGCATCCTGATATTTCGCCAAGAGCCTCTCCCACTCGTAGGGAGCGCTCAGTATATCCCTTTTCAGGGTCCTCTCCACGTCATCCTTTTCGATCTCTACAGCCCTCTTAAGCTGAAGGACGCTCAGGTATCTGAGCCTTGAAGCCATGTCAAAGATGGGCACCCTTAGAACAAGATTTCCCTCACTTAAGCTCTCCTTCATATCTTCATAGTAGTTTTTCACACTCAGGTAAGCGTAAAGCTCGGGAAAGAACATCCTCCTATTTTCCTTTGCCTTCTCTTCAAGGTAGGAGATCTCAAGGGATTTTACCCTCACAAGGTAGTTGTTTTTGAGTCTTTTGAGGAGGTATTCGGTGTCTATGGTCACGTTTTGGGGAACTTTAAAATCAAGTATGGATCTATAAACTACCTCCACAGGTGCATCAACCTCAAGACCAAGGAAGCGTTTTATTTCGTAAAGGGTTCTGTTGTAGTCCCTTTGCGCCTTCATGAGGTCTGCTCTGAACCTTCTGTAGGTTGATTCCCACTCCGCCACCTTTACTCTGTCCGATAAACCCTCGTTTAACCTTTCCCTTTCCCTGTCAAAGCGCACGTAAGCTACCGCCATTTCCTCTCTTCTGACCTCTGCAAGCTTTTCCGCCAAAGCGAGATCCATAAAAAGTTTCACAAGCTTTATCTTTACCTGCCTCCTGAATTCCTCAAGGAGCTGTTTTTTTATCTCAACGTTTATCTTTGCAGATCTTATACGTGCAAGGCGGTTCCCAAAGTCAAGGAGCAGGATTTCCCCGAAAAGGGTAAAGCCGTCTTTGTCAACGAACAGATCAACCTTTGGTGCGAACCTATCCCACTTTTGCGCCCTGTAGAAGTCCTCAAGAGAAGCTATCTCCCTTTCTATCCTTTTTATCTCCCTGTTCTTTTCAAAGGCAATCTCTACAGCTTTAAATATGTCAACCTTTAGGACTTCTTGGGAAAAGGAAAGGGTTACCAGAATTAAAAGGAAGGTGGCTACCCTCATCCGCTTCTGAGTTTCCTGCGCTCCTCCCTTAAAAATCGGAAGAACTTCTTGTTCTTATAGTGCCCTTCAACAATATACCTTCCAACCAAGAGCCAGTCTTGGGGCGGTATGTATCCCACAAGTTTGAGGATCTTCTTTCCTTGATGATCTACAAAGAGAAAGACAGGGGTCGCCCTCACCCTGTGCTTGTGGGCGAACTCCTTTTCGGTCATCTCTTTTCCGTCAAAGTCAACCACAGGGTTGGCACCCTTTATGTCTATGAGAACCATGTAAAAGTGCTGTGTGAAATACTCCTTCACCTTGGGATCCTGAAAGGTGACCCTATACATCTTGTCACAGAAGGGGCAGGCTTCTTGGTGGAACATCAAAAACAGAAACTTCCCCTCCTCCTTTGCTTCCTCTAAGTCTTCTTTAAGGTTCAAAAAGGAAAGCTTCAGGAAGGGTATCTCCACATCTGGCGGAACCGAGAAGGTATAGCTGACTGCCAGAACCAAGAGGATAAAAACCCTGCCCACCCTTTTCATCGTGGATTTTATTTTAGCCACTCTTCCCCCTCAGGCAACCTTTTGCTCCTATATTTTGTATACGATGAGTGCTCTGAGCGTAGTTCCTTTCCTGTCGCTTAAGGATTACTTTTTGAAGAGATACGGCAGGCGGGTCCAGAAGATAACGGTGGCTCTACCTTTTACGTGTCCCAACAGGGACGGCACAAAGGCGAGAGGAGGCTGCACTTTTTGCTACGATGGTTCCAAACCCTCCCTGCTGTCTGCAACGGTTCCCCTCAGGGATCAGATACGTCAAGGGATGGAAAGGGCGAGGAAAAAATACGGTGAGGATATTTACTTTTTCGTATACTTCCAGTCCTACACGAATACATACGGGGATTTGGAAACCCTAAAAAAGGCTTACGATACGGCTATTGAGTTTGAAGATGTGGTAGGCATAGATGTGGGGACGAGACCCGATTGTGCCCCCGAAGAGGTTTTGGATCTCCTGAGCGACTATGCGGAGAAGGGCTACGAGGTCTGGGTTGAGTTCGGGCTCCAGAGCGCGAACTTTGAAACCCTAAAGAGGATAAACAGAGCGCACGGGGTTTCCGATTTCGTTGATGCGGTTTTGAGGACTAAAATGCGTCCCCTTAAGGTGTGTGCCCACATAATTGTGGGTCTGCCCCACGAAACGAGGGAGGACGTTATAGAAACCGCCAAGCTTTTGGCATCGCTTCCCATCGACGGTGTTAAGATACACCCCCTCCACGTTATAAAAGGAACCGTAATGGCTAAGCAGTATGAAAGGGGTGAGTTTAAAATCCTTACCCTTGAGGAATACGTTTCCCTGTGTGCGGACGTTATAGAGATACTTCCGCAGAACGTGGTGATCCACAGGGTTACGGGGGAGGTGGACGAAAGTCTTCTGATAGCGCCCGACTACTGCTCTCCCAAGATGAAAAACAAGGTTTTGGAGGCGGTAAAGGAAGAGCTGACAAAGAGGGGATCCTTTCAGGGAAGCAACCGAAAAGCCCTTAACCGTTGAAGATAAAAGCCCAGGACCGGACTTGAACCGGCGACCTCACCCTTACCAAGGGTGCGCTCTACCGACTGAGCTACCTGGGCTACTATCTCCGTTAAATTATACTACAATCCTTTTAAGAGCGGAGGACTGCCATGCCCTTTTTGGACGTCAGGGACCTTGAACCCCCTCAGCCAATGGTCAAGGTGATAAAGGCTCTTGAGGATTTGAAGGAAGGCGAGGTCCTTGAGGTGTTAGGATCAAGACCCTTTACCCATCTTTTGCCAAGGCTCAGGGAACTCGGATTTGAATATGAACTTAAGGAGAAAGAAGGAGAATACCTCCTGCGCATATGGAAAGCGGGAACCGTTGAAATTCCTTCAGAGACAAAGGAGGAAGACTTTGAGATAAACGAGGATACCAACGTGGGAAAGCTGATAGACCGTTATCCGCAGGCTCTGGACATACTCATAAAATACGGCTTTACTCCTCTCAAAAACCCCCTTTTGCGGAAGTTTCTGCCCTATACCGTGTCCCTCAAACAAGCTAAGAAGATAAAGAGACTTGACGACGAAAAGTTCAAAGCCCTCCTTGAGGAGCTAAGGGCTTTAGCCCGCAGGAGCGGTTGATGCAAGCACCTCAAACAAATGTTCTGCTCGGCTCCACGCTTGTTTCAATAGTTTCGGGGCTTTTCCTTTTAGCTTTTTCCGCCTTTCAGTGGACCTTCGGATTGGGAGATCACGTAAGAACCGCTATTCTTTTTGCGGTTCCCCTTGTGGTGTGCGGTGCCCTTTTTCAGATATACCCCACGGTTCAAAAGGCTACCCCGAGGTTTTCTCCTCTTACTTGGATCTACTTCTCGGTTATGCTCCTTTCCTTCGGCGCTTACGCATCGGGATTCAGATACAAAGAGCTTTTGCTGGGAGCCTCCGTGGTGTTTGCTCTCTTTATCCTCCTGAACACGAGAAAGGTCCCCTCGGGGACGGAAGTCTTTTTCTTGGTGGGGAGCGCTTTCTACGTTATCTCCGCCTTTATGAACTTCAGGGGAATGAACCCCTTTTTGATTTTCCACACAACGGCGGTGGGCTTCCTCCTGACGGTGGTCTTCGGTGCTCTTTACATACTCGTCCCCATGCTTCAGCTCAGGCAACTTGCCTTTGCAAAGCATCTTTGGATGCACCTTACCTTTCACACCCTCGTAACCGTGGACTTTCTCATGGCTTGGAGACTTATGAGCTTTGAACACATCTACGTGAGCGGTATGTTCATACTTGCATCCGCCCTTATAGCCTGCTTTGTCATATTCAAGACCCTCTCCGCCGAAGGCGGTGCGGTGAAGGGTTTGGACCCCTCCGTTCAAGCTTTCGTTCTTGCCCTCTTTGTCTTAATCTTTTCCCTCACCGTCGGTGTAATGTCGGCCGGTAGGAAGAGCTTTGACCTTGTGTCGCTTCACGCCAACGGCCTTATCTTCGGCTTTTTCTTCTTCCTCGTTGCGGGGGCGGTATATCACATAGTTCCCCTGCTCGTTTGGTGGAAGCTCTATGCCACCAAGATAGGCTCTGAGAAGGTTCCTTCCCTGAAGGAGCTATTTGACAAGAGGATCCTTGAAAACACTCTGCTCGTTACCCTCGTCGGGCTCCTCGGAGGAGTTCTTTCCGAAGCTTCTAAGCCCTTTCTGCACTGGGCTTTCGGGCTTATATATACGGGAGGTCTCCTTTACTTTGTCTTTCACAGCGCAAAGCTAACCCTGAGGTTCTTTCGGGGCTAAAAGGGATCTACAGCTACGCTGACAATGTCCCTCCGAAACCTCTTAAGGATTTCCTTGAGCTTTTTTAAGGTCTCCTCTCCACGGAACTTTATCAGGATCTCGATCAGTCCCTTCTCCATGTTTTGGAAAACCCTTACGAAAGGAGAAACCCCTTTGCGTATGTAGGGGACGGGCTTCTCACTCCTTGACTCAACCAAAACATAGCGCCAAAAGGGTGGCAAGCCTTCCTTTTCCCTGCGGGAGAGCTCTTCCCTAAGGAAATCTTCAAAACTTCCCTCCTCTACAGCTTTGAAAATCGGGTGATCCGTAAAGAGCGTCTGGATTATGAGCTTTTCCCTTGCACAACCGTAAGCCCTCATCAGATAGAGAAACAGTTTCTCCTCGGAGAGATAAGAGGGCACCGAAAGAAGCAGATCAGCGGATAGGACAACCACCCTGTCCCAACTCCTGCCCCAATGAGGGTAAGTATCAAAAGAAAAGTCCTCACTCAATTTGAATATCTTTTCCACAACCTCCATAGCCTTCT
>WFYH01000010.1 GCA_015490215.1 Aquificaceae bacterium | reverse complement strand
CCTTCCAGATTTGACGGATAGCCTCTTCGGGAGCTTCTTCGTGAAAGGTGTCGGACATGGAGTTTACGAAGATCAGCCTCGGGCTTTTCCACCTGTAAGGTCTTTCCAGCTCTTCGGGGTGAAAGGTGAAACGAAACTCGTTCCTATACTTTCCTTTGAACTTGGGGTTCTTTTGGAGCCTTTTCGCAAACCTCTCCGCATAGCAGTTCTGGCAGGCGAAGGATACCTTCGTGCACCCCGTAAAGACATTCCAAGTTTCGTTAGTCCACTCTATACCAGTAGGCACTTTAAAACCTCCCTAATTTTCTGATCCCATATGAGACAATTACCCCTTTTCTCATAATAACTCCTTTATAACTTCCTATAGGATATTATAACTCGCCATAAAAGATTTACCAGAGGTTTGCCGGTTCCTCATAGTGGAGATCCGCCACTACCTCTACCCTGCCTGTCAATCTGTAGAACCTTCTCACCGCATTAATCAGGCACCTATCGTTCGCCACCGCCTTTGAGGTTATTATCCTAAACTTGTCCTCTTTGGGATAGTAAACTACCCTTCCTCTCGGTATCTGGTCGTATTCAAACCTTTTGAACATAGGGTAGTTCCTTACGAACTCGTCCCAATACTCGTAGTGATCCCTCGAGGGTTGTATCGTGTCCCCGTATTTGATACCATCCGGTATAACCTCTCTATAGCCGTCCACCTCACAGTCTCCCACAACCCAGAAGATACCTATAAAGCCTTTGTGCCCTTCGGTTAGCTTTTGAACTTCCTTGATAGACAGTTGGTAGCTCATGACAACAACTCCTCCAAAAGTCCTTTAGCCTTGTCAGAACTGTAAACGTTGGCTATCCATCCCCTGTTTTCTACAACGAAAGGAGATATAAGCTCATATTCTGCCTTGCACTCTTTCAAAAACCTCAACCCTATCGTCCTCTCTATTCTCTCTCTCCTTATCCCTTTTATGCCGTATTTTTTGAACAGCCTTCAAGGCAAATAGAATTCACCACATCCATTACTTGATTTTTCATCTCATCCGGGATAGTAATTATGGAGAGTATTTCTAATACATCTTCCTTCAAACTAACAAGATGTGATTTCAAAGTCAAGCTTTCATACCGCTGATCGTTAGAGGTGCTAAGCAAACTTTTCCAAACTCTAAATAACTTTCCATCTATTTGGCGTAGCTTATTGCTCCTATCTCCGTGGTTCTCTATATCTTTACATCCTTTCTCCAGAAGGTGTAAGTCTATAAGATGTACTCCAAGATAGAACAAGCCAATACAAAGTAGGAAATTATTACCTTTTGAATCCCTCAAAGCATCAAGTATTTCTTTTATTTTCTCTTTATGGAACTCCTTGGTTTTCATCAAAGTGCCTTACGAACTTTACTTCAAAAGGGGGAAATGGGGGTCTTTCGCCAAATACCTCTTTTACAAAGTCCTCTATCCTATTAAGCAACCTTTCCTCAAATTCAAACAGTTTATATCGCTCTTCTTTTTTAAGCCTCATAAAGTCATATACGACAAATATTTTCGGGGGAAGACATTTCCCATTTATGACTATTTTAACTCCTGGAAACATTTTTCTTAGCTTCTCCTCTTCCTCTTCATATATAGCTATGAGCCTCATAAGTACAGAGTAAAGAGGTTCTATACTAGCTTTCTGCGTCTTTAAAGCTGCCGTTTCCATTTCCGCCACCTCCTGATTTATGCCCCTCCTTTCCTATCTATACATTATCTCACTCTGTGGATAGTATCTATGATTTTTCGTTCATCGGCATAAAGTCCAAAGCAGTTGTGGAAACGTTAGAGCTAATCGTGCTTATATATAAGAACAGGCACCTCTGCTTTTCTGAAAACCTCTGTTGATGTACTTCCCAAGAGTATTCTTTTGAGACCCGAGAGTCCCTTGCTACCCATTATCAAAAGGTCAGCATCAACAGTTTTTACAAAATTCAAAATCCCTTCAGCGGGGTGAACACCCTCTATGATTTTTATTTCTGCCTCCAATCCTTTATCGGAAAGCTCTTCTCTTAACTTGCTTAGATACCTCTCCTTTTCTTCTTTGTATCTCTCGTAAACTCTCTCTCCGAGCTGTTCTATCAGAGGAAGCTCAAGCCTTTCATCTACGTGAATTATCGTAATCTCGGAAGAGAAAGGCTTTAAAAACTCAAGGGCAAAGTCCAAAGCCCTGTGGGAAGCCTCTGAAAAGTCGTAGGCTACCACCACCTTACCTTCAAAGGAGGGTTCCTTGCCCTTCAGGACAAGCGTAGGAACCTTAGAGTGCTTTATTACCTTTTCCGCCGTTGAGCCTACCAGTATCCTTTCCACTATGCCTTTCTTGTGACTTCCCATTAAAAGCAGGTCGGGTTTCTCCCTTTCCTCAACCTCCAGTATAACCTCACGGGGATCCCCCACCTCTATTACGCTTCTTACGTTCAAACCTTTGAGAAATTCCTCAAGCCCTTTGATTTTCTCCTTTGCCTCTTTTACCCTCGCTTCTTCTATCTCTTTTAGAACCTCTACATCAACGATCCCTGCATCTATGCTTTCGGGGTAAGGAATAAAGAAGACCGGGCTAACCGCATGGAGCAGTAAAATCTCACCTCCGTGGGCTTGGATAAGCCTCTTGGCGGTTCTGACCACCGGGTTTGTTATGTCCGAAAAGTCAACCGCAACGAGTATCTTCAAGGCTTCCCTCCTCAAGGTAATTTCTCACAATTCCTTCTAAAAAGTCCTGTAGGTGTCCGTTGGAGGCAACTATGTCAAGCTTTCCGTTAACCTCAATAAGAGAATAGGTTCCTCCCGCTTCGGAGAGTATCACCATACCAGCGTAAACATCCCAAGGGTGTAGTTCAAACTCCGTTACTCCTTCAAATATACCCTCCGCAAGGAAGCACAGGTCAACCGCCGCTGCCCCCGGTCTCCTCATGGCGGCTACCTTGTCAAATATGCTCCGAAAGATATTCCAGTAAGCGTTTAGATCCCTTTTAGCCCTTGAGGGAAAGCCGTAAGCTACTACTGCATACTTGGGATCTTTTGTGGTGCTCACGTTTATTGGGTTTCCGTTTCTAAAAGCTCCCGTTCCTTTGCCCGCCCAATACAGGGTGTCAAAAGCGGGTAGGTACACCGCACCCACCACAGGTTCGTTTTCCACAGTCAGGGCTACCGAGGTGCCGAAGATAGGAAAGCCAGCTATGTAGTTTTTCGTCCCGTCAAGGGGATCTATATACCAAACAAAGTTGCCCGAGGGATCTCCTCCTTCCTCTTCACCCACTATTTTGTGATCGGGGAAGCACTTGGATATGTGCTCTCTAATTCTTTCCTCCGAGGTTCTATCAACGTAGCTTACAAAGTCCTTTTCAGCTTTCTCTTCAATGTTTTCCTCTTTCACCCTGCGGAAGTTTTCCTTTAGAACCAGACCGCCTATAAGTGCCGCTTCCTTGGCTACCCTTATAAACTCTTCCAAGTTACTGCGCATCGTCCAAAACCTCAAGGCAGGGGAGGCTGTTACCCTCAAGGAGTTTTAGGAATGCACCGCCGCCTGTGGAAACGAAGTCTATGGCATTGTATACACCCGCCCTGTGAATGGCGTGATCCGTATCTCCTCCGCCCGCTATAGTAAGGGCAGGTGACTGAGCTATCATCTTGGCGGTTTCAAAGGTTCCGTTCTTGAACCTATCCAGTTCAAAAACACCCATAGGACCGTTCCATATTATCGTCTGGGCGTCCGAGATAACTTCCTTAAGAAGCTCCACCGATACGGGACCTATATCTAATCCCTTCCACCCGTGGGGTATATCCTGCCAAGGCACCACCTTTGTGGGGGTGCTGTCTGAGATCTCTTGACCTATTACAAAGTCCACGGGTAGGTAGAGTTTAACCTCAAGCTTTTTTGCTACCTCGAGGATATCAAGGGCGGTTGGGATCAAGTCTTCCTCCACAAGGGAGCTTCCCACAGAATAGCCCATCGCCTTTATGAAGGTAAAAGCCATCGCACCCCCAATAAAGAGCTTATCAACCCTTTTAAGAAGGTTCTTTATTATCCCGAGTTTGGTGGAAACCTTGGCACCGCCCAATATCGCAACCACGGGTCTCTGGGGATTTATCATTGCCCTTTCAAAATAGTTGATCTCCTTCTCAAGCAGGAAGCCCATAACTGCAGGTTTAAGGAATTTGGGCACAAGGTAAACACTCGCATGTTTGCGGTGGCACGTTCCAAAGGCGTCGCTAACGTAAACGTCCCCTAAGCTCGCCAATTCTTTGGCAAAGCTTTCATCCCCGTTAGTTTCTCCTTCGTGAAAGCGTAGGTTCTCAAGGAGGAGGATCTCCCCATCCTCTAAGCCGTTTACCATGGACCTTACTTCCTCACCTATGCAGTCGGGAGCCATCTTTACTTCTCTGTCTAAAAACCTTGAGAGCCTTTTGGCAACGGGTGCAAGGCTGTGACGCTTGTCCCTGCCGTTGGGTCTACCAAGATGGGACATGAGGATTATCTTTGCCTTTGCATCCATCAAATACTCAATGGTGGGAAGGGACGCCCTTATCCTCGTATCATCCTCTATATTTCCCTGATCGTCTATAGGAACGTTGAAGTCAACCCTGACTAAAACTTTTTTTCCCTTGACGTTTACATCCCGCAGGCTTTTCTTACGAGGCATGGTGAAATTCTATCACAGGATACCCGTCGGACTTACCATCGGAGCACCTGCCTGCCGACTAAAGTTTTCCTCTTTTCTTTTCCCAAAAACGGATGCTATACTATTCTTTACGTTTTAGCGGGACGCAAGAGCCCGCCGGCTCCTTGGCAACTGAATAGGGTTGTAGGGATTTTGAGCGCATCAAAATGCGCTGATGTTTTGATGCTTTGATGACACCTCAACGAGCCTGTTGTTTTGCAATGACTTGAGATGTATGATTTTATACCCCTTTTGCAGGACCGGCGACTTTCGGAAATTAACTTCATTTCCTGAAACAGGGTGTTGCATAAGTCCTTGAACTGACTTATATTATTAAACGGCTTGTTTGGGGTTCCTAATCTGCCGTGTGGAGTTGAAAGACACCCTAAACCCTTGACACATACCACACACTACGGTAGTTCCTAATCTGCCGTGTGGAGTTGAAAGTTACCAACAGTGGAAGGATGCGAGCAAGGAGTATAGGAAGATCTTGTTCCTAATCTGCCGTGTGGAGTTGAAAGT
>WFYH01000009.1 GCA_015490215.1 Aquificaceae bacterium | reverse complement strand
GTGGACTCAAGGAACCTCAAGGACTTTCTCAGAAACCTGCTCGGCTACAAAACCTTGGCGGCGGTGTTTATAGAACTGCCCCCCTTCCTCGTTGACTTTAACGTTCACCCCAAAAAGAGGGAGGTGCGCTTTCTGAAAGAACGCAAGACCCTCACACTCCTGAGGGAAGCCCTTAAGGAGGAAAAGTATCCTCTTGAGGAGGAGTTTTTAGCTCAGGAGGTAAAACCCTACAGCTCGGGCTTTGAGGTAATCGGTCAGCTTGAGGATACGGTGATAGTAGCCAAAAGCGGAGACTACCTTTACTTCTTTGACCAGCATCTTCTTTCCGAGAGCACCCTCTACAAAAGGCTCGGCAGAGAAGACCTATCCTGCAGGGGTGCCCTGAAGGCAGGCAAAACTCTAACCCAGAAGGAGATGAAGGAGCTTATAGAAGAGTGGAAAAGGGCTGGCGCCCCTAAGGTCTGCCCCCACGGGAGACCCGTATATTTCAGACTTCATCTGAAGGACATTTACGAGAAACTCGGCAGGGTTTACTGAGTTAACCGCTCTCCAACTTTTCTTATGTCCTCCTGCGTATCCACCCCGTGGTAGTAGTTTTCCGTCAAGAGGACCTTTATGCGGTAGCCGTTTTCAAGGAGCCTCAGCTGTTCAAGTCCCTCTACCTCCTCAAGCTCGGATCTCGGGAGGTTGACGAACTCCATGAGGGTCTCCTTTCTGAAGGCGTATATGCCCACGTGCTTGAGGGGGTATAGACCCTCCGAGCTGTTCCTAAAAAAGGGTATGGGAGACCTTGAAAAGTAAAGGGCATAGCCTTCCCTGTCTATCACCACTTTGACCGAAGCGCTGTCTCGGTAAGCCTCTTTATCCCTAACCGCAAGGGTGGCAACCGATGCCTCGGAAAGGGCACTAAAGAGCCTCTCTATGTCTTCCTTATATACGAAAGGCTCGTCCCCTTGGTAGTTGATGACTAAGTCCACATCCATATACCTTACAACGTAAGCCACCCTGTCTGTTCCGGACTTTATGCCCGAAGGGGTGAGGACCACTTCAAGAGGCAGATCACTAACGGTTCTTGCCACCCTTTCACTATCGGTGGCGACCACAACCCGCCCCCCGGTTCTTACACACCCCTCCGCCACCCACCTTATAAGGGGCTTTCCCTTTATAAGAACCAAAGGTTTTTCTTTTAGCCTCGTGGATCCGAGCCTTGCGGGAATGACTATAACCCTTTTGGTCATTTCCTCTTCCTGCGCCTCTCTTTGTAGACCTCCTTTCTGCACTCCTTTATGATCTTCTTGTATTTGTAGTAAACCGAAGGCGTGCTTATGGGGAGCTTGTAGTATTTTTCAAGGAAGAGCATTATGTCCTCGGTGGTCATATACTTGTGGTTCCTTATGAGGCTCTTTATGTATTTGATTATCCTCGTCTCCTTCACGGGTAGATCCTCTTGTAGTTTTTACCCTCCCTTTTGTAGAGGGCTTCAACGCCGAAGCCTTCCTTTTGGAGGGTTTCGTAAAGCTCCTTTGCCTCCTTTTCCCCACGGACAGCCAAGACCACACCGCAGTGGGGGTCTATCTCGTCGGGCACAGGGAGCAGAACCGCTTTAAACTTACCTTTTATGAACCTTTCCGCCCTTGTCCCTTCGGAAATGGCTACAAAGGTTATAAAGTGGTCAGGCTTCTTTAGAAAGGGGTTAAGCTCTATAAGAAACATTTTCAGGTGCAGTTTAACCCCGAGGGCATGGAACTTTATCCAATACCAGAGGGAGGGTTCGCTGCTTCCCGATGTCTTCCTTATGTAAGCGATAGTTTTTCCGTTCTCTTTTTCTACCCTAACAAGCTCGTTGCCCGTTTGCCTGCTCCAGTTCCAGATGTCCTTTTCAAAACCCGGATCCGTAGAGATTACCTTGAGGATCTGGCCTTCCTCCATCTTCTTTACGGTTTCGGAGGTAAGGGCTATGGGCACCGGGCACAGAAGTCCCGACAGGTCAAGCTCCTTATCGGGAGTAACGTCAGCCTTTGTAGCCTCCATCGGATAAATTATAGATCAGCTGTGCAAGCTCCCTTACATCCTCAACCCCGCTCACATCCTTGTCCCTTAGGGGGACAAAGAGCAGTTTGAACCTTCCGAAATACCTTCTTATCTCCCTCAGGTATATCTCCTCTTGGAGCTTCCTTTTTTTGAAAAACTCTCCCGATCCCTCTTCGGGAAGAACCTTGTTTACTATCAGAAGGGGAATGTCCAAGCCCATGTGCTCAAGGCTTGCCACAAGGCGTTTGGTCTCCTCAACGGGAAGCTTTTCGGGGGTGAGAACCGGGATGAAAGCGGTGTAGGGTGAGGTGAGAAGTTGGGAAAAACGCACAAACCTTTCCCTCCTTTCTTTGAGCGAGGAGGTAACGTCTCGGGTCTCTTCACCCAAAGAAGCGGCTTCCCGAAAGCGATTTCCCTTTTCCCTTAACTTTATAAGCTCCTCTATCCAAGGACCTATCCTTATAGAAGCCCTCAGCATCTGGAGGGTGTGCCCCGTAGGTGCGGAGTCCACCACTATCCTGTCAAAGTTGTCCAAACTTTCAAGGACTATCTTTGAAAGCTCTTCCAAAATCGCCGCCTCTTCCACGCCGGGCGTATCCTCAAGGGATAGGATCATAGCCTCTATACGCCTGTAGCTGTCGGGATTTACGGAGGCTCTGACCACATTCAGTACCCTGTTTATGTGCTTTCTAACAGCCCTGCGTGTGTCTATTTCAAGAACGGAGATATTGGGCGGTATGTCCTCTTCGCCGAATATGTCTCGGAGGGAATGAGCGGGATCCGTGGACAGGAGCAAAACCTTTTCTCCCCTTTGGGCAAAGAGGTAAGCGAGGCTCGCAGAGAGGGTGGTTTTGCCGACGCCCCCTTTTCCTCCGAGGAAAATAAGCCCCTTTCCTTCAAAAAGCATTCAGTTCTTTTTTGTCCCTTTGCTCTTGCTCCAGCGCAGGAACTCCTCTATAAAGTCGTCTATCTCTCCGTCCATTACCGCTTCCACGTTGCCCGTCTCGTATCCGGTTCTGAGATCCTTTACCAGCTTATAGGGGTGGAAGATGTAAGAT
>WFYH01000008.1 GCA_015490215.1 Aquificaceae bacterium | reverse complement strand
GTGGGCACGTTTACTCTCAAAGCGCCCATAAGCATACCGGGAACTATCTTGTCGCAGTTGGGTATGCAGATAAGGGCATCAAGCTGGTGGGCGTTAACTACCGTCTCTATGGAGTCCGCTATAAGCTCACGGGATGGAAGGGAGTGGTGCATCCCGTAGTGACCCATCGCTATGCCGTCATCAACGCCTATGACGTTAAACTCTATGGGGACGCCTCCGGCTTTTCTCACCTCCTCCTTTATGGGCTCCACAAACTCCCTGAGGTGAACGTGGCCGGGAATTATATCTATGTAAGAGTTAGCTATACCTATGAAGGGCTTATCAAAGTCCTCATCGGACAATCCGCAGGCTCTCAGAAGCGCCCTGTGGGGTGCCCTCTCTATCCCCTTCTTTACAACGTCGCTCCTCAGTTTCATACTAAGACCTCCTTAGAATTTCGGAAAGCATCTGAACTACCGTATCAAACCTCTGGTTTATAAGATCTATACGATCGTTGGTTTTCCTTATATCCTCTCTAAGCTGGTTAATATCAACCTTGATCTGGTTAACTTCCCCCCTAATCTGGTTTATTTCCTCTTTCACTTCCTGTTTTAGTTGATCAATTCGCTGGTTAACGCTTGCTACTTCTTCCTTTACTTCCTGCCTCAGTTGTTTTATTTCCTCCTTTACTTCTTGTCTTAGATGGTCCATCCTTTCATGGATCCTATCTATGCGTGCATTCATATGCCTGTAGTCTTCCTCTTGTCTCCCTTCAAGTCTTTCCATCCTACCTTCAAGCTTATCAAGCTTTTCCTTAACTTCCTTACTCCTTTCCTCAACCACTTCGTAGATCACCTCAAGAGTCACCTTTTTAACAATCCCATTGGCTCTGTCTATCACCTTACTACCTCCCTAAGTCTTCGGAAAGCATCCGGATGCCGTATCATATAGCTCTTGACCTAATAAGTTACCCCTATTGTAGAATTGAGGCAACCTATCTTCCGGATGCTTACCTCCGGGAGGCTTGTCTGGAAAGAGGTGAAGGAGTATAATTTAATTTTCGGGAAGGCCCGGTAGCTCAGTTGGTAGAGCACCCGGCTGAAAACCGGGGTGTCGGCGGTTCGATTCCGCCCTGGGCCACTTAAAACTTCATGGTCCTCTTTGAAAACTACCGCCGCTTACCCGTAAAATTCGTCAGGGGAGAAGGAGTATACCTTTACGACGATAAAGGGAAAAGGTATTTAGACTTCTTAGCCGGCATAGCGGTAAACACCTTGGGCTACGGGGATAAGGAGCTAACCGAAGTTATCTGCGAACAAGCAAAGAGGCTTCTCCATATATCCAACCTCTTTGAAAACCCTTGGCAGGAAGAGGTAGCTGAGGAGCTTCTTAGGGAGTTCTGGACCAAAGGTAGGGTATTTTTCTGCAATTCGGGTGCGGAGGCAAACGAAGCCGCCATAAAATTGGTCCGAAAATACTGGAGGAATAGGGGCGAAGATAGATACAGGATAGTGGTTTTCAAAAACGGCTTTCACGGGAGGACATACGGGAGTTTATCGGCAACCGCTCAGCCAAAATTTCACGAAGGTTTTCAACCTATGCTTGAAGGTTTTGATTGGGCGGATCTGAACGACATCTCTTCCGTAGAAAAGGCGGTCGGCGAAAAGACGGGAGCGGTGATGCTTGAGGTAATTCAGGGTGAGGGAGGTATAAACGAGTGCACGGAGGACTTTTTGAGGAATCTTCAAGATTTCTGCAACGAAAAGAACCTCCTACTCGTAATAGACGAGGTCCAGACGGGTATGGGGAGAACGGGGAGGTTTTTTGCCTACCAGCACTATGGACTTAAGCCGGACATAGTGACTTTAGCCAAGGGCTTGGGCGGAGGCTTACCTATAGGTGCAGTGATTGCAAGGGAAGAGGTTGCCCTTTCCATGGGACCGGGAAGCCACGGCTCAACCTTCGGAGGGAACCCCCTCGTGTGTGAAGCTTCAAAGGTGGTTATCAGGAAGGTAAAGGAGCTCCTTCCCCATGTGGAGGAGGTTGGTTCTTACTTTAAAGAAAAACTTCAATCCCTTAAGGTAGGAGAGGTAAAGGGCAAGGGACTTATGCTGGGACTTGACATAGGCAGAGATTGCTCTGAGGTGGTAAAGAAGGCTTTGGAAAAAGGGCTGGTTATAAACTGCACCGCCGGAAGCGTCCTCAGATTCCTCCCACCCCTTATAGTTGAGAAAGAACACGTGGACGAGGCTATCGGGATACTGGAAGAAGTTCTTGCTCTTTGATAAGCTCCTTTTCCTTCTGCCAAGAAAGTTTGCGGAAGAGCTTAACATTTACCTTCTCAATTTCCCCTGCAGGTAGTCTTACAACCCTTGGGGTGCCGTAGGGCAAAGCGTTCTTTGCTTGGGGTGAAAATATACGGCGAACCGTTTTTGTTGAACCGTCTTTGTAAGTTACCTTCGCTATCAGATAGAGCTTTGGATTGCCTTGATCCGCCGTAGGTAGATTGTGGGGGACACCCGTGTTCGTAAGTAGCAACGAGTTTCCTCTAAGTTCTAAGCGTATATCTTCCCCTTTAACTTTAAGGGTCGGAAATTCGTGGGAGGTTCTCGGTTTGGCTAAGTGGAACAGATAGAAGGGAAACTTCTGAATGAGATCCTTCCTTCCGAGGGAGGGCATGTGACAGTTCTGACAGGTTTTTTCTGTTTTAGCCCTCTTCCACTCCTTGAAGGTCTCCTGATGACACCCCGCGCAGAACTGGGATTTGAGGTAGGAGGTATCCTTCCTTGAAGGATGGGGAGGGGACCAGACTTTTAACGGACCATGCATTGAACGGGTTTCTTCCTTAAAGTGACAGGCAACGCAGCTGACACCGTCCTCCTTAAATTCCGCTCTGAGTATAGGCTTTTTCAGGGGATCAACCTGATGAGGTGCGTGGCAGGACAGGCATTTAGTTTTTGTATAGTTCTCCGACTCTTTTCGGAAATGCTCGCTCGTCCAAGCTCTTGCGTGTCTGCTCTTTAGCCATTCTTTGTATATCTGCGTATGGCAGTCGGAGCACCTTTTAGCCGGGGGGCGCTTAAGCAGATCTTCTTCAACGAAAACCTCCTCAAAAGGACCGCACCCCAGCAAGAGGGCAAAGGCAAAAACTAAAAGAAACATTACCTTCCAAAGGATTCCCTCACTACTGCGGGAACGAGGTGGACGTTGTGGCACTTGGTGCAGCTGACCGTAACCTTCATAAGGTTTTCAATAACCTTTTTTCCATCGGGATTTTCTGCGGAGAGAAGGTTTTCTATGTTGGCAAGGGCATCTTCATAGGTCTTTCCGAATATCGCCTCCTCGGAAACCTTCGAGGTATGACACTTAGAGCACATCGTCCTGAGCTGGCGTGCTCTTTCTACGAAGTTTAAACCCTCTTCCTGAGCCTTTTGAGCCTCCCCTTGCAGGAGGTAGACCTTCATGATCTTCATAGAGTTGGTTAGCTTCTCCATATACTTGCCCGTATCAAGCTCCATAAACTCTATAGGATCTTCCAAGGAGATCTTCTCAAAGCTCGGGAAGCGGTAGGTAAGCTTGACCGCAAGCTCGTTCTCTTGGTGGCATTTGGAACAGGTCTTCCCAAGCTTTTGGGAGACCTCTATGGTCTTATCCACGTCCCTTGCCTGCACCGCCTTTACAAGTTTCTCAGCCAAATCTACCTTGAAGTAATTCTTCCATTCGGGAACCATGTCCCGTGTTTTTACGTAGGTGTCCCTGAGTCTCTTAGCCCAGTAGAGAGCCTTTTCCCAGTTGCCATCGTTTACGTTCACCCTTATGCCCGTAAAGGCTGTGCTCATCTCATGCATATTTGAAAGGAATTCGTACTTTTCCGATTTGGGAGGATAAAACTTATCCAAAGACTTGGGCGGGTTCTTGAGGATTATCTTGTCAGCCCCCAAGGAGAAGGAAAAGGACACAGCTAAGAACAGCAATGCTTTTGCTCTCATCGCCTTACCCTCCCTGATGGTTTGTCTAAATAAAAATATAGGCTTCCTACAGTATACAAGAGTGGGGGTTTTCTTGACTTGGATAGATCACACGGCTGAGGTTTTTTAAAGCAACCACCTTACCCTAAAGCTTTACACCTTTGATGTAAAGCAATTCACACCTTAGAATATTCTTATTCTGTTATGCAGTCTTTAAAAGCGGAGGACCGAGGATGGAAGCAGACCTTGTAATAATCGGTGCGGGAAGCGGAGGCTACGAGGCAGGCATCTACGCCTACAGGAGAGGACTGAAAACCGTCATGGTGGAGCTCAGTCCCGAAACGGTGGGTGGGAACTGCCTTAACAAGGGTTGTATCCCCTCCAAGTATATGCGCTACGGAGCCTTCCTCCTTGACAAGATGGATATAGCCCAAAGGTGGGGTATAGTTCCCAAGGGATACTCCTTAGACTACAAGAGCCTGAAGGAGGGAAGGGAGGACGTTGTGGTAACCGTCAGGGAGAACTTCAAAAAATTTGCAAAGCAAATAGGTCTGCCCATAATCTACGGCAGGGCGGTTTTAAAGGATCCCAACACCGTATTCGTAGAGGGTTCGGAAGAGACCATAAAAACCAAGTTCGTCCTCATAGCCACAGGGTCGCATCCCGTGGGTGTGGGCAACCTCAAGCCCGACGGGAAGTATGTTCTCAACACCGATCAAATTTGGGATATAGAAGATTTTCCTAAAAGCGTTCTCATAGTGGGGGGCGGTGCGGTAGGGGTTGAGTTCGCTTACATATTCAGGCGTTATGGCTCTCAGGTGACCCTCGTAGAACTCCAGAGGAGGATACTCCCCTCAGACGACATTCCCGAAGACTCGGCGAGGTATCTCGGAAGAAGACTAAAACAGCTGGGGGTAGATATAAGAACCAAAACTACTGTGGAAAGCTGGGAGCCTGCGGACGGAGGGGTAAAGGTGAAGCTCTCCGACGGCTCGGAGGTTGAAGCGGACTTTATCCTCTTGGCGGTGGGGAGGAAGCCAAACACCCAAGGTATAGGTCTTGAAGAGGTCGGCGTTGAGGTGGACGATAGGGGCTTTATAAGAGTAAACGAGTTCTCTCAGACCAACGTCCCCAACATCTACGCCTGCGGGGACGTCACTTCACCCCTGATGCTCGCCCACAAGGCTATGTATGAGGGCAAAATAGCGGTGAACCACATGCTCGGCGGAACCGACTGGAAGAGGGACGACAGGATAGTCCCCAAGATCATCTACTCTGCCTTTGAGGTGGCGAGCGTAGGACTTACGGAAGATCAGGCGGAGGATGAGGGCTACGAGGTTAGCGTGGGCGTGGCTTCCTTTGTGAGTAACCCAAAAGCTATGGACGACGGGGAAAATGAGGGTTTCGTCAGGATAGTGGCGGACGAGGAGACGGGCAAGATCTTGGGATGCCACATAGTGGGTCCCAATGCGGGAGAGCTTATCCATCAGGTGGTTCACATGATGAGGGACTCAAAGGACGTTGAGTTTGCCTCCAAGACCCTCTACTCCCATCCGTCCCTCTCGGAGGCTATAGGTCAGGGGGCTTCCGAGATTTACTATGGTCCCATAACTTGGACAAAGAGGTAGAGCCATGAGGTGGAGCAGATACTTTCTCTACACGATGAAGGAAGATCCCGCTGAGGCGGAGGCTCCCTCCCACAGGTTGCTTTTAAAGGGGGGCTTTATAAAGCAGGTCTCCGCAGGTATATACGAAATCCTTCCCGCGGGCTGGAAGGTGATAAGGAAGATAGAGCAGATAGTCAGAAAGGAGATGGACCGCTCAGGTGCTCAGGAGCTTCTCCTTACGGTCCTAAACCCTGCGGAGCTTTGGATGGAAACGGGCAGGTGGGAAAGTTACGGAAACGAGCTTTTCAGACTCAAAGACAGAAACGGCAGGGAATACTGCCTTGGACCCACCCACGAGGAGGAGATTACCGACCTTGTGAGGAAGGTAGTTCGCTCCTACAGACAGCTCCCTTTGATCCTCTATCAGATACAGGTTAAGTTCAGGGACGAAAAGAGACCCCGATTCGGACTTATAAGGGGAAGGGAGTTTTTGATGAAGGATGCCTACTCCTTTGACGCCGATGAGTTTTCGGCGATGATGTCCTACGAAAACATGAAGTTCGCCTACGATCGGATCTTTAAAAAGCTCCGCCTTGAGGTGATAATGGCGCAGGCAAGCGTGGGGCAGATAGGAGGAAAGCAGTCCCACGAGTTCATAGCCTTCACCGACTACGGGGAGGCAAAGGTGGGCTTTTGTGAAAACTGCTCTTATGCAGCAAACGCCGAGATAATACCCCTCGGCAAGCCCCAGCCCCAAGAGGAGGAAGAAAAACCCAAGGAGAAGGTTCACACCCCCAACGTAAGAACCATAGAGGAGCTTTCCCGCTTTCTTAACGTTCCTCCCTCCAAGATACTTAAGGCGATCCTATACATAGTGAGGGAGAAGGAACCCGTTATGGTCCTCATAAGGGGAGACAGGGAGGTGGACGAGAACAAACTGGAAGCCCTTTTGGGAACCGAGGACTTTAGGCTTGCAAGGGACGAAGAAGTGGCACAGCTTCTTGGAACCGAAAAGGGCTTTATAGGTATCTTCAACCTACCCGAAGGTATAAAAGTGTATTGGGACAACTCCCTATACGGGGTTAAAAACCTCGTGGTTGCCCTGAACGAACCCGACTACCACTACGTGAACGTAAACCCGGGAAGGGACTTTGAATACGGAGACTTTGTAGATGTAGCTCAGGTGGAAGAGGGAGATCCCTGCCCCCAGTGCGGAAGTCCCCTCAAAGTTAAGAGAGGTCTTGAGCTGGGTCACATATTCCTGCTGGGCATCAGATACTCGGAGCCTATGAAGGCTTACTTTACCGACAGGGACGGGACCGAAAAGCCCATAGTTATGGGATGCTACGGCATAGGTATTTCAAGGATAATGGCTGCGCTCGTTGAGCAATATCACGACG
>WFYH01000007.1 GCA_015490215.1 Aquificaceae bacterium | reverse complement strand
TACGAACCTGCTCTTTTCGGGGGTAAGACCTGCTTTTTCAAATTCGTCCACTTCAGGAGGGAAGTCCTCAGAGGTTACCACCATCTTCTCTAAAAGCTCTTCTGATACCAGATTTACCACAAACTCCCTTGTTTCTAAGATGTTTCTGACGGTATCCTTGGGTGTTCCGTCATCTCTATCACTTACGGAAATCATGAATACTGGCGGAGAGTCGTTTACCCCGTTAAAGAAGCTAAAGGGGGCTATATTCCTTATTCCTTCCTTACTTTGAGAGGATATCCAACCTATGGGTCTTGGAACCAAAACACCCAAAACCAGTTTAAAGAGCCTGTCCTCGTCTAAATCCTTTACCAACAGCTCCATGATCAGAACTGCATCAGATAAAAGAGAGGGCTGTAGGAGTTGAGGATCTTCAGCTCTTCTATCTCACCGCCCAAGATCCTTTGCAGGAGGCTTTTTTCTTCGGGGACGAAGAATTCCCGTGCTTTGGGCGATCTTGCCAGCTCACGGGCTTTTTCTACAGCGTCCTCTAATCCTCCTATACCGTCCACAAGACCAAGTTCCTTTGCTTTCCTTCCCGTGAACACCCTTCCGTCCGCTACCTCTCTCAGTTTTTCTTCGGAGATCTTGTCGGATCTGTATTTGAGAATAGCCTGCAGGAACTGCTCGTAGGCTTCTTTTATGGTTTCCTCAAGATACTTCTTCTCTTCAGGTGTGAGCTCTCTAAAGGGGCTTAGGGTGTCTTTGAACTTACCTGTTTTTATGGAGGTAGCCCTTATGCCTATCTTTTCCATAAGCTCTCTGTAAGCCATGTGCTGGATTATCACACCTATGCTCCCAGTTATGGTCCCGGGGTTGGCGTATATGAAGTTGGCGGGTGCGGAAACGTAATAACCGCCCGATGCGGCAACGTTGCCCATAGAGACCACGACGGGTTTACCGTCCGCCCGGAAGCGTTCTATCGCCCTGTATATTTCCTGAGAAGCACCTACCGACCCTCCCGGTGAGTCCACCCTTATCACCAAAGCCTTTACGGTTTTGTCTTTGCGAAGCCTTTCAATCTTCTTCACCACAGGGATGGGGTTTACTATTACCCCTTTTATGTTCAATACGGCGATTCTGTCCCCTACGGGTATTCTGGCAAGTATCGCAGATACCATGACGAAGGCAACTATAAGTATAACCGCTATGAAGAGCAGTTTCCTCATTTTTCCCTGATTGATTATATTAAACTGCCCCGCCATCTTAGGAGTTTAAATATTTAATCGTGAACGTAGAAGAGTTTGACTATCACCTTCCTTCTGAGCTTATAGCCAAATACCCCGTGGTTCCCCGTCACAACGCACGCCTTATGGTTTTAAACCGCAGGGACAGATCCATAAAGCACGACATCTTTTGGAACCTTCCCGACTACCTTGATGAAGGAGACCTCCTTGTTTTCAACGACACAAAAGTTCTACCTGCAAGGTTATACGGAAGGAAGAAAACGGGAGGGAAGGTGGAAATCGTCCTCACCGACTACATTCGCCCCGACCTGTGGAAGGCTCTTATAGGAGGTAAAAAGATAAGGGAAGGGATGATCATAGAAATAGCCGAAGACTTTCAGGTGGAGGTCTTAGAGCACATAGAAGAGGCGAGCTTTTTGGTCAGGCTTGTAGCGGACGATCCTCTGAAAAAACTTGACCTCTACGGGCATATTCCCATACCCCCCTATCTCAAGAGGGAAGAGGAGGACATAGACAGAACCTATTACCAGACTGTATTCGCCAAAGAAAAAGGTGCGGTCGCGGCACCGACCGCCTCACTCCACTTTTCGGAACAGCTTCTGGAGAAGATAGAAAGGAGGGGTATAGAGATAGCCTTCATAACCCTGCACATCTCCTACGGAACCTTCAAACCCGTAAAGGCAAAAAGAGTTGAGGAGCACAAGGTAGATCCCGAATACGTAAAGATCCCTCCCGAAACGGTTGAAAAGATCGTAAGAACCAAGAAAGGAGGCAGGCGGGTGGTGGCGGTGGGAACCACGGTTGTCCGGGCTTTGGAGACCAAACCCTTTGAACCTTACGAAGGATGGACGGATCTGTATATCTATCCGGGCTATGAGTTTAAGGTGGTGGACGCCCTTGTAACCAACTTCCACCTTCCCAAATCTTCGCTTCTTTTTTTGGTGTGCGCCTTCGGGGGAAAGGACTTCATCCTGTCCGCTTACAGGGAGGCGGTGGAAAAGAGGTATAGATTTTACAGCTACGGTGACGGTATGCTAATCCTCTGATGAGAATACTGGTTGTAGACGACGAGATAGCTATAGGAAAGCTCCTTGAGACAGCCCTCAAAAACAGGGGGCACGAGGTTTTATGGATAGACAATGCGGACGATATATTAAGTGTGACGGAAAGCTTTTCACCGGACGTGATCCTTCTGGACATTAATATGCCGGGAAAGTCGGGCTTTGACGCCCTAAAGGAACTCAGGGAAGCCGGTTTTCACAAACCAGTTATCATCATGAGCGTTCTGTCGCAGGATTTCAATATAGACAAGGCTTACAGCCTCGGGGCGGTGGACTACGTGATAAAGCCCTTCAGCTTGAACTATTTGATAAACAAAGTGGAGAGGCTAAGTGAGGGGTAAGGTAGTAGCCTTGTGTCTGATTTTGAGCCTGAGCGCCTTCTCTCAGGAATACTACTGCCTTCAGCTGGTAAGCTCCCCCAACTTTGAAGAGGTCAAAAAGCTCTTTAAGTATGTAACCACCCTGCCCGAGGCGAGGATTGAAAAGATAGGAGACTCCTACACCATAAGGGTGGGCTTCTTTAAAGAGCTGAAAACGGCAGAGCGCTACCTGAGAAGGGTAAAGGACGTGTTCGGGGACGCCTTTATAAGGAAGTGCATGCTTGATCCCGACAGGATAGTCCTTCCCAAGTGGGAACCCAAAAGGTCCAAGGTGTTCACCTACGAGGTGGGCATGAAGCTTGCCCAACTTTATCTGAAAAAGAAGGAGTTTGAAAAGGCGGAAAGGATATACAGGGAGCTTTTGGAGATGCACCCCGACAGCAGGGAGGTGGCTCTTATGCTTGCCCGTGTTCTGTATTGGCAGGGAAAATACGACGAAGCTCTTGAGATATACAGGGAGCTTGAAAAGTTCAGACCCGAGCTGAGCGAAGAAAGGAGAAAGGTAGAGATAAGCAAGATCATGAAGGAGGTGGAAAGGCTTGAAAAGGAGGGCAAACTGGATGAGGCTATAAAGCTCTTAGAAAAGCTCTACGAGGAGGAAAAGAAAAACTACGACGTGGGCATGAAGCTCGGACTGCTATACATAAGAACGGGAAGGCGGCAGGAGGCTCACCGTGTCTTTGCTGCGCTCCTTGAAAAGTATCCCCACGATAGGGATATAAGACAGCTCTTTACCATAACCGCTCCCGTCCCAGCCAAAGCACGGACGGACCGTAAAAAAAAACCGCCGGTCTGGAATACGTAAGGTTAGGCTTCAGATACTTTTGGTATGACAGAAGGAGTTTTACGGACAAGGAGATATTTGTGGATCTGAAGCTCAAGGGTTTCTGGAGGGGGTCGCTGGTGGGGACCTTCAGGGCGGTGAACCGCTTCGGCAGGACCAACTATCAGGCGGGAGCCGAGTTTTACAGGGGTCTCGGAAAGGGGTTTTGGGGATACCTTCAGGCGGATACATCACCCGACAGGGACTTTCTGCCTTTGTATAGCTTCGGAGGAGGACTTTTTAGATCATACCCGAGGTTTGAACTAGGCACGGGCGTCAGATACATGAGGTTTAAAAACTCGGACGTCTTCTTGGTGATCCCCTCTGTGATACTCTTCTACAAATCCTTCTACGACTCGGTTTCTCTATATTTCAACCCAGCAAGGAGCACATACACCCTACTCAACAGGTTGGGCTACAGGGACGGAAGAAAGCACCTGTTCCTTTCCGTATCTGCGGGAACCTCTTCGGAGAGGCTTCAGGCGGGGGAGGACTTTGTAAGGTATTCAACCTTTTCCTTTTCTGCGGGAGGTGAGCTGAGGGTAAAAAGGAACTTGAACGTGGGTGGGTCAATGCGTTATGAAGATAGAGAGGGGCTTTACAGAAGATACGGAATAGAGATCTATGGAAGGCTATTCTGGTAGCTTAGGGGAGATCCTTGAAAGGATAAGGATAATAGACCCCGCCCTGCTCAAGGTCCTACTGCACTACACCATACTGGCGCTTTTGGGAATCAACCTATTCCTTTTCGTCTTTACCGTAATCCACAGGCTCTGGACCGACTTCAGGGAGTCAAGATACAGAAGAGCCTACGAAAAATACACAGAGCAGGTGGTAAATTCCCTGTTCGGAGAGGCGCAGGTGGAACCTCCGAAGGGTGCCATTGAGAGGGAAGCCCTCGGGGACGTTTGCGTTGAAATCAGGAGGAAGTTTAAAGGTGAGGTTGCAGAGAAGGTTACCCAGATAGCCCGATCCACAGGAGTTGTGGATATGTATTTCTCCCAAACAAGGAGCAGGTTCGTCTTTGTGAGACTTACCGCCTACGAAAAGCTCGCCTACTTGCGGATCAGGGAGGCGAAGGAGCCTCTCAAAGAGGCTATCCTGACCGAAAAGGACGACTATGCGGTGGCTCGCCTGTGCTTTGCCTACTCCATGCTCGTTGAAAGTCCAGAGGAGATTCCCTTCCTCTTTGAAAGGATCTCCTCCCTCAGAAGCGTAAGCTTCAAGTTTCTGGAATTCATATGGTTCAACCTCCTAACCGCCTTTGAGGAAATGCACAGACTTGATGAGCTTATAGCCTTCCTTGAGGACTACGCTAAAAAAACGGAAGACCTGATGACCTTGAGGTCTTTGGTGGAAGCGATAGGAAGCAAGAGCCTCCTCCAAGCCCACAGGGTTGTTGAGCGCATCTATGAAAGGTTTAAAGAAGACCCCTCGGTAAGGATAAGCTGTGTGCGGGCTTTCGGGCTTATGGGCTATCCCGGCTTTTGCGACATATTCCCCGAAAACGTGAACTACAAGGACTGGAGGGTAAGGGCTATAGCCTGCAGGTTCGCCTATCTGTGCCCTTACGAGAAGGTGGTAGAGTTCCTCAAAGAGAGGCTCAGCGACCGCAGCTACTACGTAAGGATAAACGCCGGGAGGGCTATCCTCTTTTTCAAAGAGAGGGCAAGGGAGCTTTTGGAGGAACTCCTAAGCTCGGAGGACAGGTTCGTAAGGGACACCGCCAAATATCTCCTCAGAGAGCTGGAGGTGAGGGGTGCTTGAAGCCGTAGCCTACTTTCTGTTGGGATTCCAGCTCTTCATACTCCTTTACTTTGTCCTTGTAAACGCCACCTACACCTTTTTTATATTCATCTCTCTTTTGCATATCTTCAGGCACATGCTTTTGGTAAAGAGGGAGCAATTAGAAGCTATGCTCTCTAACGTTCTCTTCAGACCCATATCTATTCTCGTTCCCGCTTACAACGAAGAGGAGACGATAGTTTCAAACGTAAAGTCCCTCATGATGCTTCACTACCCTGAGTTTGAGGTGGTGGTTATCAACGACGGTTCTACCGACAGGACCCTTGAGAAATTAAAGGAACACTTCCGACTCGTCAGGATAGACAAACCTGTAAGGCTTGTGATCAAGCACAAACCCATAAGGGAAGTTTACATATCTCTTGACTATCCGAACCTTATAGTGGTGGACAAGGAAAACGGAGGAAAGGCGGATGCCCTCAACTGCGGTATAAACGTATGCACCTACCCCCTCTTTTGCTGTATAGATGCGGACTCCATCCTTGAAGAGGAAGCTCTGCTCAGAGCCTCCCGCTTCTTCGTTGAAGACAAAAGGGTTATAGCGGTGGGAAGCATTCTGAGGGCGCTGAACGGAAGTGTGGTAAAGGGAGGGAAGGTGGTGGAGGTAAGGGCACCCAAAAAGTGGATAGAGATCTTTCAGGTTATAGAGTATGTAAGGGGCTTTTTGACGGGAAGGACCGCTTGGAACCTTTTTAACAGCCTGCTGATAATATCGGGCGCCTTCGGAATTTTCAGGAAGGATGCGGTAATGGAGGTGGGCGGCTACAGGCACAGCGTGGGGGAAGACATGGATCTCGTGGTTCGCCTACACAAGCACTTCATAGAAACAGGGATCCCCTACAGGATAGTCTTCAATCCCGACCCAGTCTGCTGGACTCAGGTCCCATCGGATCTGAAATCACTTCTCAAGCAGAGAAACAGATGGCACAGAGGTCTTATAGACAGCCTGCTTTACAGCAAGAGGATGTTTTTAAACCCCAAATACGGTTGGGTTGGTTTGGTGGGATACCCTTACTTTGTATTTGTAGAAGCCCTCGGACCGCTCGTGGAGTTCTCGGGCTATTTGGGGGTGGTTCTCTTCTACCTTTTCGGGTTTCTGAGCAGGGAGTTTGCTCTTCTCTTTTTCCTTGTAGCCTTCGGGTGGGGAACGCTCATCAGCATGGGTTCAATCCTCCTCGACAACTTCCTCTACAAAAGATACGGATCCCTTAGGGACATCGTAAAGCTCATGATATACAGCCTCTTTGAGGTTTTCGGCTACAGACAGCTCATAATCATGGAGCGTTTCGTCGCCACCTTCCAGTTCTGGTATAGGGCGTGGGGCAAACCCAAACGCAAAAGCATAGAAAAAACGGAAAGCTGAATGGGATCAGAATTTTAGACCGTACTGTGTTTTAATATTTGTGTAAACCTCTGGGGGCATGAGGGTAGCGGTTTCGATCCTATTGATCCTATGGGGATTATTTTTGCTTTCTTGCGGACAGAAAAAACCCAAAGATCCCCTTGAAGAGTTCAGAAGCTTGGATCCAAAGGACCCCAAAAGGGTTGAACTGGCACGTCATATCGCCTCACAGGCTCTTTCCGAAGCCCAAACCCTTGATATAAAGACCATGTCCCTGACTCAGCTCAGGGAAAAGATCCTAAAGATTCAGACCTACACAAACGCCCTAAAGGGGACCCTTGAAGGGACGCAGGAGATAGAGGAAACACTGGAAATTAAAACCCGCCAAGCCCTTGAGGATGCCTGTGAGAGAAGGGATCTGAATCTGCTTGAAAAAATTGAAAGGCTGTCCAACCTCCTTAAGGTGGATGAGGAAAGGCTCCATGAATGCATCGCCCTCTCGGAGTTCTTCATACGCTACAGACAAGCCACCGCAGTATCCACAGGCAGGGAAACCGTAAGCAGGTTCCTTGAAGCCGCTTCAAAGCTCTATGAGAACCCCAAGTATTCCTCTATTGTGGAAAGAATGACCAAGAAGCTCCTTGAAAAGTTTTGTTCCGAAGGAAGGGACGACCTTTTAGAGGTCTTTGAACACTACGATGCCATAAGTTTTATCAGCGAAATGAAAGGCAGGATCCACGAGTGCCTCTACTATGCAAGATTTCAGAAAGCTTACGAAGGCGTGAAGAGACCTAGTCCCGACAGGTTCACAATTGCCGAGTTTTTAGAGTCCGCAGCCAAACTCCACATACTTGAGAAATACAGAACGACGGTAGAGATCGCCCTAAAGGACGTTATAGACGGTTTTTGCTCTTCTGGAGATAGCAACGCCCTCCGTGTTATTGAAGAAAGGTTAAACCTCGGGGTTTTGCAACCTTTCAGAGAAAAGGTAAAGGAGTGTATAGCCCTTATTGAATTTGAGAGGTCCCTTAAAGAACTGCAGGATGCGGTAGCCCATGGAACCCACGACATACACTCAAAGGCAGGAAAGTTTCTATCCGCCCTCAGGATGTTAGCGGACATACCCGGACAAAGGGAGAAGGCTTTGGGGGAACTTTACAGGCTTATATCTTTCATAGGTTCAGAGGTGAGGAAAATCTCCTCGGACGTTGATTCGGTAGATACGGTTACCTTTACCGAACTTCTCAGGTCCCTTCACGAACTCGTGGATTTCCTCCAAGAGGTGGATCCGGACAACTATCCTGAGGAAAAGAGAAAGCTCCAAACCCTTGTCAAGAACTCTCTGAAAAGCCTCATAAAGCCCATATACTGCAAAGTCAAGACCCTCTCCGATCTGCGAACCAACAAGGAAAGGGTGCGCAAAGTAAAGAAGATAGCGGAGGATCTAAAGGCTATACACATAGACCCAAACGCTAAGGTGATGAAAACCTTGGATAGACTGGAAAGGTGCATAGATTTTGTCTTCTCCTACATAGAAAAGGTAAAGGCAAAAGGTGCTTTAGCCTACGTTGCCTTTGTAGCCAAGAGGGGTGACAACAAACCTTTGGGATTTAAGTGCTCTTGGCTTGATGATGACCTTATCCTCTCAATCAACGGGAAGAAGTTTTCCTACAATAAGGGGAGATGCCAAACCAACAAGAAGGGTTGGCACATAATGCGCTACATAAGTGGGAAGATAAGGATAAAGCCCGGAAGAACCTACTACGTAAAAGCTACCGAGGAGGATCCCCTCCACAGGGATGATTTCTCTTCAAGGTTCACCATTACCGTTGACGACTTTGTTCACTTAGGTTACATGAAGTATAAGGGCTACAAAAGGCACACCATAGCCAAGCCCCTAAGCAGAGATTACCTGATACTGCTGGACGTGATCCTTTAGTTTTCAAACCCTTGATTGATAAAACTCATAAAGATCATCTTATAGAAGCTGTTAAAATCTAAGCTCAAAAATTCGGAGGTGTGCAGGATGGGCTTCAGACACGTGTTCATATGCGTAAACCAGAGACCCCCCGGACACCCTCAGGGATCGTGTGCAGAGAAGGGATCAAGGGACGTGTATCAGGTGTTTATGGAAAAGCTTCAGCAGGACCCCGAGCTGTTTATGACCACCCTTGTAACGCCCACCGGTTGCCTCGGACCCTGCATGTTGGGACCCACCATCGTCGTTTACCCCGATGGGGTATGGTATGGAAACGTAAAAACGGAAGACGTTGATGAAATAATAAACTCCCACCTCAAGGAAGGTAAACCCGTAGAGAGGCTTGTAGTTTCACAGGGTAAGCCCCCGGGGATGATGTAAGTAAATGTAAGTAAGCTTTATCTATCTCCGTAACTACAGCCGCTTGTAGAAGTTGCTCCATCAAGCTGGATCTCGCAATTATTGTTGGTATCTACAGTTAAAAGGGTAGAAAAGGAATCTGTGCAGATGATGTTTGAGCTACAAAATACAAAGGGTCCAAAAAATATTACTGGGTGAACATATAAGGTTTGTCCGGAAGGTAAAACTATAGGTGAATTGTTAGTCCAAAAGTTTGTATTACTTCCATCATAACTATAACATAGAGTATTTCCTGTATCGTTGTATATAGTAAGAGCTGAACAACTACCACCACCTCCTCCACCTCCGCTTCCTCCACTCAAGCAGTCAGGATCTTCTATTGTTATTGAATATCCTTGGACGTCGCTGGTAGAACAGGAAGAAGCACTTATGGTAAAGCTAATAAGCTCACCTTGGCATACACCCGGGTCATTATTGGGTAACGTCCCGTGTATTATCAGAGCAGGGGCACTTGCGGTATTAACCGCTGTAGAACAGTCCGGTGATCCATCGTTGTTTGTATCAAGGCACATTTCAAGATCTGCCGTTCCATCACCGTTATGGTCGTAGTCCGGGTTTCCGTCGCTGTCAACGTCACCCCACGAAGACGAAAAGGTGTAACTACCCGAACCTCCCAAAGGAGTTATCTTTACCGAATAGTTAGATGAGCCATCCTCCCGTGCGGTAGGAAGGTTTTGGCTCAGTAAATCTACAGGCTGAGCCTTTACCAAAAGGCTGAAGTCCTGCTGGTCGTAAGGTTCTCCCGCATCACACTGATTGTTGTTGTTTATGTCCGCACACACGCACACGTTGCTTAGATTTACGGTAGCGGTGCAGGTGCTCAAAATGCCGGGAGCGGAAGAAGTGTCTTCATCAGCGGTTCCATAAAGGCGCCCCGTGTCCCTTTCCAAAGTAAGCCAACCGCCGGTTCCGAAAGTTTGGGTAGCGTTGGTTATATCGCAGATTCCCCCTGAAACTATTCCCCACTTATTGTTGAGACCGCCATCAGCTGTAAGGGTGTAGTCGTAAGGGGTATCTTCGTATACCGAGGGTAGGTTCGGAGGCGACGTTATAGATACAGACAAACTAGGACAGTTTATATCAGTTTTAAGTTCGTTTAGGGTAACCCATTGAACGATGTCGTCGTAGCCCTCCGTTCTGGTAAGGTCATCGGGAAACTTGTCCGTCTGCACCCCGTATTCGTGAACTCCTACCGCTACTGCGGAGGAAGCAACTTTTATATAGACGGATGTGGCGGATACGGTATTAAGGGTTCCGCTCACCGCCCCCGTTTGTATGTTGTAGTTTCCGT
>WFYH01000006.1 GCA_015490215.1 Aquificaceae bacterium | reverse complement strand
TTCCCTGTAGGCGTAAACCATATCCCTACCATAAAAGAGGGCTATATCCACACCTACCTCTTTTAAAAATAAACCTACCTCAGCATGAAATCTTCGTGAATCTTTCCCCAGTTCAAGCATATCACCTAAAACGGCAACCTTGGTGAGATTTTTCCCCACAAGGGAAAGGGTTTTAAGTGCATTCCTCATGGAAGGAGGATTAGCGTTGTAGGTGTCATCTATAAGGTAGAAGTTCCCTTCCCTGTATAGGTTCATCCTACCTTCAGGTGGACTGAAAGAAAAGAGGATATCTCTAAAGTCTTTCGGGTCGTATCCAAGAACTTTGAGCACCCCAAAAGTGGCAAGACAGTTGTCCACTACACCCACACTCAGGACGGGGACTCTGAAAATTTCCCCCTCAAAGTAAAATGAGGTTCCCTCAAGGGATAGAGAGATCTTTTCTGCTTTAAGGTCAGCATTTTTGCCGAAGGTAAGCATCCTATCTCGGGGCAGGGGATAGTAAGATAGGGCGTAGCTCGGGATAACGGCAAAGTCATCCTCGGAGAAACCTTCAAATATCTCCCCGTTTCCCTTTATGACTCCTTCAAAACTCCCGAAGCCCTCAAGGTGTTCCTCTCCCAGAGCTGTTATGACCCGTATTTGAGGTTTAGCAAAGGCTACAAGCTTTTTAATCTCCCCGACTTTACTCGCTCCCATTTCAAGAACCCAAAAGTCAGCCCCTTCGTCCATCCTCCAGAGTGTCAGCGGAAGCCCTACCTGAGAGTTAAGATTCCCTTCACTTTTACAGGCTTTACCTACAGCGCTGAGCAGGAAGTGTGTAAGATCCTTGGTGGTAGTTTTGCCCACAGAACCGGCGATCGCTACTGCTTTACCTTTGAAATTTTTTCTCCTTTCGTGGGCAAGTCTGTGTAGAGCTTCAATGGAAGAGTCCACGATAACTGCAAATTTCCCTTCGGGAGGTCTTATCTCTTTCTCGGAAATCACACCGATCGCTCCTGCGGTGAAGGCGGAATTTATAAAGTCGTGTCCATCGTGTTTGGCACCCTTGAGAGCTATAAACAGGTCTCCTTCCCTTACTTTCCTGCTGTCGGTTGCCAGATCAGAGAAGGAAAGTTCTGGGTCTCCTACCAGCTTGCCGTTTACGATCCTTGCAAGATCCTTTGCCTTCATTTTTCAAGAAAGCTCAGTTTCTCCATTGCTCTGTAGTTGGTCAGGTCAAGGTGGAGGGGCGTAACGGACACATAGCCGTGCAAAACAGCCCAGTAATCGGTTCCCTCCTCCGACCTCCAGCCGAACTCTTCTGCCGCTATCCAGTAAAGAGGTTCACCGTAGGGTGTCAGGTAGCGAAAGACCTTTTCTTTGTAATCCCTCCTGCCCTGACGGGTAACCATGATACCCTTTATCTCCTCCCTCCGCAGATTGGGAACGTTCACGTTTAGGTATGTATCCTCGGGCAAACCGTTCTCAAGAACCTTGACAACTATGTCCTTGCAAACTGAGGCTATCTCATCAAACATAATATCCTCTCTGCCGAAAGCGGAGAAGGCTACCGACGGTATTCCTAAGATCCTACCTTCCATGGCACCCGACACGGTTCCCGAATAGGTTATATCCTCTCCCAAGTTGGGTCCCTCGTTTATACCAGCACAGACTATATCCGGTTTCTTCCCTTCAAGGACAACGTAGTATCCAAGGTGGATGCAGTCGGCGGGAGTTCCACCTATGACCGTGTAAAAATCCTCTTCAACCTTTCTCATCCTCAGGGGCATAGTAAAGGTAAGAGAGTGCCCCACACCGCTTAAGTTTCTGTCGGGGGCAACTACAACTACCCGCCCGATATCCTTCAAGGCTTCCCTCAAAGACTTTATTCCCTGAGAAAAATAGCCGTCGTCGTTGGTCAAAAGTATGGTGGTCATAAAAGCTCCGCCTGAGCTATCTCCGCAAAGTAAGAACCCGGATACTTGCTGATAATCTCAACAAAGATCCTTTTGGCTTCTCCTTCCTCACCCTGAGCCTTCTTTATAAAGGCTTTAAGGAGCAAAGCGGAAGGATAGTTAAAGTCCTCTTTCTTTATAGCTCCGAGCTTGCTGAGGGCAATCTTCGCCTTACCTTCTTTGAGCAAACGGAAAGCCTCCTTTTCCAAGAAGAGCTTTTTAAGATCTTCCTCTTCCAACAAGGAAAGAATTCTCCGCGGGTTTTCGTCTTTGAGGGCAAGCAGGTAAGCCTTCAAGTTCTCTTGGGATAAATGCTTTAGTGCCTCTTCAAAGCTTATCTTTTTGTTTTCGTAAAGGTAAAGATAGTAGTTCTGCTCTTGAACCTTCTTTATCCTGTAATCCTGCCAGTAATTGAAACCGCCTACCGCCAAAGCTAAGGCTAAGACACCCAAGATTATCCCGAGGAGCTCTTTCGGTAAGATCATACCGTCATTATCTCTTTCTCTTTTGCACTAAGAAGGCTGTTTATTTCTTCTATGTATTTGTCGGTTATCTTCTGTAGTCTTTCCAAAGCCCTTTTCTTTTCATCTTCGGAGATGCCCTCAAGGTCTTCTATCATCTCCTTTGCGTCCCTTCTTATGTTCCTCACCGCTATACGTGCCTCCTCTGCTATCTTGTGAACCATTCTGACAAGTTCCTTTCTGCGCTCCTCGGTAAGGGGAGGGAGGTTTATCCTAATGGTGTTCCCTTGGGTGTTGGGGTTTAAGTTAAGCTCTTCCCTTATAGCCTTTTCTATTGCAGGAACGGCGTTTGCATCCCAAACCTGAATCATTATCTGGGCAGGTTCTGGAACGGATATGCTCCCGAGCTGTTTTATGGGCACCTTTGAACCGTAGTAGTCTACCTTTATATCCTCTACGAGGGCTGTAGAAGCTCTTCCAGTTCTTATACCCGCAATTTCACTCTTAAAGTGCTGGACGCTCTTTTTCATATCCTTTTCCGTCTCTTTGAAGATATCCTCTATCTCCTGAACCATTTTCCCCTTCCTCGCTCCGAGGATTTGTTTTAATTATACCACCGAAGGGTCACCGTGGTTACAAGGTTCCCTTGGTTGAAGGGATATCTCCTCCGATCAGGGTTACCGCTTCCCTGAGCGCTAAAGAGAATGCCTTAAAGGAAGCTTCCGCCACGTGATGCAGGATCTTCCCTTCAAGAACCCTTATGTGAAGGGTACATTTGCTTTCAAGGGCAAAACCTTTGAAAAACTCCCATATAAGTTCAAAATCAAAGTCGGTTATCTTGCCTCTGAGACCCTTATCCTCGTAGTAGAAAAGCCCTCTACCGGAGAAATCGAGAGCACAAAGAACAAGAGCCTCGTCCATAGGAACTGTAGCGTCTCCGTATCTCCTAATTCCCCTTTTATCCCCAAGAGCCTGCAGAAAGGCTTGTCCTAAGACTATCCCACAGTCCTCAACGGTGTGGTGGTGAGAAACGTGAACATCGCCCTCGGCTTTTACCCGTAAATCAAACCTGCCGTGTTTAGCAAAGCTCTCAAGCATGTGGTTGAGGAACCCTATGGGTGTATCCACCTTGTATTTACCCGTTCCATCAATGCCGAGCTGAATTTCTATCTCAGTCTCCGCTGTTTTTCTTGCTACCTTTGCGCTCCTCATCTCCAAAGGAGTTTACCACGAGATGGAATGTTTAGTATGCTAATTTACTCTTTACATATCTATCTATACGAAAAGCCCACTTTAAAATGTTTATGAAATTCCTTGAGTTTAAAAGAAGGGCTGGCTTTTTGGAAATAGCTTTAAAGAGTAGTTTCCACCCCATTGGTAGATTTCCAAACCTTAGACATACTAAACTTGTGTGGAGTGTAAAGGCAGCTAC
>WFYH01000005.1 GCA_015490215.1 Aquificaceae bacterium | reverse complement strand
TTTTGACGGCTTTTGAGGAGATGATGGAGGAGGAGAGAGCTTATGTGGAACTCCTTGTGGAGCGTGTGCTAAGCATAAAGCATGCTCTTGAAGTCCTCAGAGCAATTGCAAGGGGAAAGAACCCTTACGAAGTCCTTGAGGTAAAAGACCAGATCGTAAACCGCACACTTAACAAGCTCGTCAGCTACGGCTACCTGAGAAGGGTAGGTAGAGGTGTCTATGAGTTCACAGACCCACTGATGGAGATATATTTGAGAGAGGGATAACTTTATTTCTTGTGGAAGTAAGTCGTGCAACTCTTGAAATCCTACGAAGCCTACATCAAGTTCTTCAACACAGAGGAAGAGGAGGAGATATTCAACCTCTTTGCTATCAGGGATGAGTTCCTGAAGATGGAGCTTTCGGAAAAGGATAGGGAGAAGCTCCAGAGACTTGAAAAGGAGTTCAAAAAGCTCCTTCTCCAGATAGGGAGGAAATATCCCGCCATGTTCAGAGCCTTCATCAAGGGAGAACGTGTAGAGCCTCAAGGAGTGTCCTGGAAGATTTTGGGATAAAAACAATAAGGGGTTTCGGTTACAAGTTTGAGGCTTAGTTTTTAAACGCTCTTGTATTATACTTTATATTTGCCCTCAGCAAAAAGGAGGTGCTCCGTTATGAGTTGCTTTAGGCTCCTTAATCTCTTTAAAAACTTCTCAAGGGAGGACAGAAAATGGCAAAGACCCTCGGACTGCATATCTTAGCGGACCTTTACGGTGTCGAGCCGGAGCTGATTGACCGCGTTGAAGACATAAGAAACCTCCTTGAGAACGCGGTCAAGTTCGCAGACCTCACCAAAATCTCCTCCCACTACTACCAATTTCAACCCCACGGCGCAACCGGAGTTGTCCTCTTGGCGGAGTCACACCTTTCAATCCACACTTGGCCCGAACACGGTCTCGCCACGGTGGACGTTTACACCTGCGGTGATCCCTCGAAGGCTTACAGAGCGATGGAGTATATCATCAGCGCCCTCAAGCCCAAACGGGTGGACAAGCAGATCCACGAAAGGGGTCTCGTGGAAGAGGGTGTGCAGTCCGAGGAGTTGCGAAGTATACTGATGACCGCCTGAGCTTTATGTCCCCTTCCTCCCTTCCCCGCGTTATTGAAATCCTGCGGGAGCACTACCGATCTTGGGAAGCTCCCGTCGTTACGCTCGTCGCCCAGCATACGAACGATCCCTTTAGGGTCCTTGTGTGTGCCCTCCTTTCTACCCGAACGAGGGATGAGACAACCGCAAAGGTTTGCGAAAAACTATTTAAAAGGATCAGGTCTCCCGAAGACCTCCTGAGGATCCCCTTAGATGAACTTGAAAAACTCATATACCCTGTTGGCTTTTACAGGAACAAGGCAAAGCAGCTGAAAAATTTGGTGGAAAAGCTGATAAAGGAATACGGCGGTAGCGTTCCCAACAGGTTAGAAGATCTGCTCCGTCTGCCGGGGGTTGGAAGGAAGGTAGCCAACCTTGTCCTTGCGGACGGCTTTAATGTGCCCGCCATCTGCGTTGATACCCACGTTCACAGGATAACCAACCGCTGGTGCCTGATAAAGACGAAGACACCCCACGAGACGGAGGAAAAGCTGAGGGAGATTATCCCGAGGGAATACTGGAAGGAGATAAACCGCCTTTTGGTGGCTTTCGGTCAAAGGATATGCACGCCCCTGCGCCCCAAGTGTGACCTTTGCCCGATAGAAAGCTACTGCGGAAAGTGTCTTTAAAAGAGGGTGCCAGGTTTTCTCTCCTCCAGCTCTTTGGGATCAACGTAGTCCTTTATCATTTTCAGAAAATCCTCTTCGGAGATAGTCTTTATCCCGAGGCGCTTTGCCTTGGTTAGCTTAGTCCTTCCGGGATCTTTGCCGACCACCAAGTAGGTTGTCTTTGAGGTTACCGAGTTGGAAAAGACCCCTCCAAGTCTTTCTACGATTTCACCCGCCTTTTCCCTCGTGCAACAGTCAAGGGTTCCCGTAAAGACGAAGACCTTCCCCCTTAGAGGTCCCTCCTTCTCAAGGGCGGTTTTTGCAAGCTTTACACCTGCCCTGTCAAGCTTTTCTATAACCTTGAGGTTCTCTTCCCTTGAGAAGAACTCCTTTACGCTCTTTGCCACCACATAGCCTATCCCTTCTATCTTCATCAGTCTTTCAAGGGGAATATCCTTCAGGTCCCAGAGGCTGTCTATGTGCTGAACTATCCTCTTTGCGGTAGTAAGACCCACATACCTTACCCCGAGACCGTAGAGAACCCTGTGGGGACCTCTGTCTTTGGACTGCTGGATAGCGTTGTATAAGTTAAAGGCTGCCTTCTCTGCAAAGCCGGGAAGCTTTATAAGGTCCGTGGGTTTTAGGTAGTAAAGATCCCCCACATCCTTGGCGAGACCCTTCTCGTAAAGGGCCTTGGCGGTGGACTCTCCCAAACCCCTTATGTCCATGGCTTCCCTGCTGCCCCAGTGCTTTAACCTTAGAACCACCTGAGCGGGACAGGAAAGATTTATGCACCTCCAAGCCACCTCTCCGGGGAGTTTAACGAGCTTGGAACCGCAGGAGGGACAGTTTTTGGGAAACTCTATGGGCTTTTCCTCGCCCGTTCTTGCCTCCTTTATAACCTCAACCACGTATGGTATAACGTCCCCCGCCCTCTCTACGAGAACCATGTCCCCTTCCCTTATGTCCTTTTCCCTGATAAAGTCCTCGTTAAAGAGGGACACAGAGGAAACCGTAACACCGCCTATCTGGACGGGTTCAAGTTTTCCTACGGGCGTGACCGTTCCGACCCTGCCAACTTGGAAGATAACCTTTATCAGCCTTGTGGTAGCCTGACGGGGTTTGAACTTGAAGGCTATAGCCCAGCGTGGGTGGTGGGAAGTAAAGCCGAGGACTTCGTAAAACCTGCGGTCGTTTACCTTTACAACCATACCGTCAAGCTCGTAGGGGTAGCTGTCCCTCTTTTCCTCCCACTCCTTGCAGTAGGCTATCACCTCCTCTATACCTTCACAGATCTTTATATCTTGGTAGGGTGTTTTAAAACCGAGGGTGTGGAGCATCTTTATAGCTTCGTAGTGGGTTTTCGGATACGCCTCCTCGGGTTCAACGTAGGAGACCTGATAGACAACTGCGGTGAGCTTTCTCTTTGCCACCTCCATGGGGTTTTGGAGCCTTATGGATCCCGCCGCAGCGTTACGGGGATTGGCAAAGGGCGGGAGTCCCTCTTCCAGCCTCTCTTGGTTCATCTTCTTGAACTCTTCTTTGTTTATCAGGACCTCACCCCTTATCTCTATCAGCTTTATGCCGAAGGAGGAGAAATCCGCCCGCAAGGGTATGGTTTTAATGGTTCTTAGGTTGTTGGTTATGTCTTCTCCCGTTTCACCGTCACCCCTCGTTGCACCTCTTACAAAAAGATCGTCCCTGTAGACGAGGGCTATACCAGCTCCGTCGTATTTAGGTTCTACGCTGTACTGGATGATCTCCTCCCCCGTTATCTCCCTTACCCTCCTGTCAAAGTCCCTGAGTTCCTCCTCCGTATAGGCGTTGTCAAGGGATAACATGGGAGCAAAGTGGCTTACCGTCGGGAAGGAACCGGTTATCTCGGAGGCTACCCTCTGGGTGGGGGAGTCGGGCGTTATAAGGTCGGGATACTTCCTCTCAAGGTCCCTGAGCGCCCTGAAGAGCTGGTCGTATTCGTAGTCTGATATGACCGGGGAAGCCTGAACGTAGTATTTGTAATCGTGGTAGCGGATAACTTCCCTAAGCTTTTGAACTATCTGACCGGCTTCCTCCTTGGTTGCGGTCCTTATCCTGCCTAAATTCTTTAGAAGCTCTTTGGAAAGTTCTATAAGCTCCCTTTCCCTTTCGGAGGTATACATCCTTTAACACATCTTAGCCGAAGTCCTTGAGCCTCTGTTTTATGAACTCCCAACTCCAAGCTCTCTGCTGGGTTAGGGGGAGCTGTTTCCCTTTGTGGTCCTCAAAGCCTTCAACCCAAACGTATTCCCCATCGGTGAGTAGTTTAAAGTTCTTGGTCCTGCTCGCCCACTGCCAGTAGTTATGGGGTGTTATACCCATTCCCTTTTTGAATATCTCAAGCTCCTGTTCGGTCAGAGGTCTAACGGTTTTCTCCTCTTTCTCTTTTACTTCCTCCTCTTGCACCTGCCGTGGTGGCGGTTCTTGGGGTGGCTTTTCCTCTTGCTTTGGCTTAGAAAATAGACGCTTTAGCCTGTCAAACATACTATTCCTCCTAAAACTCCGTATTTTATAATCTACTTGAGGAGGAAGCGCCATGGCGGGGCACAGTCACTGGGCGCAGATAAAGCACAAGAAGGCAAAGGTTGACGCTCAGAGAGGAAAGCTCTTTAGCAAGCTCATTAGGGAGATAACGGTAGCCACAAGGCTCGGAGGACCTAACCCCGAGTTTAACCCGAGGCTCAGAACCGCCATAGAGCAGGCGAAGAGGGCAAATATGCCCCTTGAAACCATAGAGAGGGCTATAAAGAAGGGAAGCGGTGAGCTTGGGGGTGAAGCCTTTGAAGAGGTAATCTACGAAGGCTACGGTCCGGGCGGTGTGGCGATAATGGTTATAGCCACAACCGACAACAGGAACAGGACCTCCTCTGAAATAAGGCATACCTTTTCCAAACACGGCGGAAACCTAGGATCTTCGGGATGTGTTTCCTACCTTTTTGAGAGAAAGGGATACATTGAGGTTCCCGCAAGGGAGATTTCCGAGGAGGAACTTCTTGAGAAGGCAATAGAGGCGGGCGCACAGGATGTCCAAAGTGGTCCTGAGATCCATCAGGTTTACACCTCTCCCGAGGAACTCTACGAGGTAAAGGAAAATCTTGAAAAGCTCGGTGTCCCCATAGAAAAGGCTCAGGTTACTTGGATACCCGTATCAACGGTGGAGATAAGCGATGCGGAAACCGCCAAAAAGGTTATAAAGCTCATAGAAGCCCTTGACGATCTGGAAGACGTCCAGCAGGTTATAGCTAACTTTGAAATCCCCGAAGAGATCATGGAAAAGGTCACCGCCTAACCACTTATGATCGCCTACCTTCTTGTATTCCTTGCCCTTTTTCTCTCCTCCTGTAAAGAGGAAAAGGTAAAGACCCCAACCGAAAGGATAGTAGAGGTAAGGACTGTTCCCGTAAAGGAAAAGGAGCTTACCCTTGAGTATAGGACCACTGGCTTCTTGGAAGCGGTGGACAGGATAAAGGTAAAGCCTCTCGTCAGCGGGAAGGTGGAAAAGATATTCGTTGAAGAGGGGCAAAGAGTAAAAGAGGGGCAGCCCCTTTTGAAAATTGAGGACAGCGACTTTCGCCTTCTGCTGAAGGAAGCTCGGTGGAACTTGGAGCAGGCTGAAAAGGAGTTGGAGAACAAAAGGAAGGTATACGAGCGTAGGAAGTTTCTATACGAAAAGGAACTCATAAGCAGGGAGGAGTTTGAAAGCGTAAAGACCCAGCTTGAGGTGCTGGAGGCGAGGATAAAAAGCCTGAAGGCTATCTTTGAAAAGAGAAAGGTAGATCTTGAGAGGACCCTTCTGAGATCACCTACCGACGGGTATGTTCTGAAGAGGCTTGTAAGCGTGGGGGACGTGGTTGGTCCTCAGGTGACCTGCTTTGAGGTAATAAAGCTCTCACCCCTAAGATTTGTCTTCAATGTCCCCCAAGAGATGCTCGGCTCCGTCAAGAAAGGGAAAACGGTTAAGATCATGATTCAGGGAAGGGTATTTAAGGGGAAGATATCCTTTCTGTCTCCTTCCGCAGACGAGAGCCGTATGGTAACGGTAAAGGTCCTCCTCAGGAACGAGGACGGCTTCCTAAAACCCAACATGTTCGGAGAGGTTTCCTTTCCCCACAGGCGCATAAAGGCGGTTCTGGTTCCCGAGCAGGCGGTTCAGCTCTCCCAAAGGCAATCTTTTGTGTGGGTTGTTCGCAATTCAAGGGCTGTGAAGGTTCCCGTTAAGGTTATAGGTCACAGGGGAGACTCCGTTGCGGTCGTAGGAAACTTCAAAGAAAGGGACAGGGTGATAGTTGAAAACCTGCTCTTTTTAAGGGAAGGGATCAGGGTAAGAGAGGTATGATCTTTCTTGCTCTACTTGTGACCCTATCCTTTGCCTTCCCGCTGACCCTAAAGGAGGCTGTGGATATAGCCATCAGGCACCATATAGAGAGCATAAAGTCGGAGGAAGATCTCAAAAAGGTGGAGGCGCAGATAAGGGAGATAAGGGCGAACCTCTTTCCTCTGATAACCTTCAGTGCAAGCTACACGAGGTGGGACAAAAGCTACATCTCCGCCTTCGTGCCCGCCGACCGATACATGGCTACCTTTTCGCTCCAGCAGACCATCTTTGACAGGTCGGTATTTGAATCCCTGAAACTCGCCAAAGAGAGCAGGAGGCTTCAGAGGGCGGTGATAAGGGATGTCCGCAGAAGGTTGGCAACCGAGGTAGAAAAGATCTATTGGCTCGTGCTCCTTAGCAGGGAGGTTCTAAAGGAAAAGGAAAGATCCCTCGCATATTGGGAAGAGTTTTTCAAACTCGTTGAGGAGAAATACAAAAGCGGTGTGGTCCCCAAATATGAGCTTTTGAGGGCTAAGGCTCAGCTCTCGCGGGCAAGGGCGGATCTTTTAAAGGCAAAGGGGGATTACAGAACCGCCCTCAGAAACCTGAAGACCTTCCTCGGCTTGAGTAAAGACTTTGAGGTTGAAGGTGAGCTGAAGGTTGCAGATATTCCCTTAAAAGACCTATACAGCGCCCTTGAGAAAAACAACACCACCCTGAGGATGCTCAGAGCTTCCCTTGCGGTCAGAAGGCGGTCGGTGAGTTTGCAAAGGTCAGCCTACTACCCCCGCTTGGGAGCGTTCTTTAACTACAACTGGGACAACATAAAGGACTTTGAAAGAGGTCGCATAGTGGACAGATTCAGGCACGGCTACAACTTTGGTGTGCGCCTTGATATTACCCTCTTTGACGGATTTAGAACTCCCTCAAAGGTTCTCCAAGAGAAGATAGAATTGACAAAAGTTTCCCGAGAGATTGAGTTCAAAAAGAGGGAACTTACCAACCAGCTTGAGAACCTCCTTGATCAGCTCAAAACCGCCGAAGGCGAAATTCAAGCCCAGAAAGACCTCGTCATTGCCTCGGAGGAGTCCCTCAAATACGCCCACGAGAGATACAGATACGGTGTAGGAACTCAGGTAGAACTCCTTGACGCCCGGAGGGAATACGAAAGGGCTAGGATAGCCTTTCTCCAAGCGGTATACAACTACAACACCATAGTGGCGGAGATAAAGAGACTGGTTCTCCCTTAAAAAAGCTGTTAAGGTTAAAATGTAGGTGGAGGGAGCCATGTTAGAATCCTTGGCTACATCCCTGCTGAAGACGCTGGTGGTCTTTATATTTCAGAAATCGCTGGAGAGCGGCGCGCAGATAGATATAGAGGGCGCACCGAGATGGTATGGTAAGCAAGCCTACGGTATGTTTTGCGTTTCCACATACTACAGGGACGGTCTCGGAGCCGTTGACATAGCCAAAGAGAAGCTCTACAGGAAAATGGAGGAAAGGATAAGGGAGCTGATCCAGATAGCCATATACGAGAACTTCAGAGACGTTAAGGATCCAAAAGAGGTCTCCTTTTTAGAGGCGGTAGCCAAAGACCCGAAGCTCGGTCTATATGTAAAGAGCGCAATGCAGATAAGGAATATTAAATACGATGAAGACAGCAGAACAGCCTTTGTCAGAGGATGCATATCCCAAGAGAGCTTTGAGCTTTACCAAAGCCGCAGGCTTAAAGAGATAAGAAAGGCTGTAAGCGTAAAGAGAGCTGAAGAGGCTATAAAAGAGTTGGAAGAGATAGAATATTAGTAAGGTAGGGCGGTTAGCTCAGCGGGAGAGCGCCATCCTCACAAGATGGAGGTCGGCGGTTCGAGTCCGCCACCGCCCACCAGTCCTTACCGGCTAAATTACCATGGAGAAAAGAAGACCTATCCTTGTGGTTAACTTCGGCTCCCAGTATGTTCAGCTCATAGCCAGAAGGGTGAGAGAACTCGGAGTATATAGTGAAATAGTCCACTGGGATACACCCTTGGAGGATATAAAAGCAAAAGAACCCTACGGACTCATATTCTCCGGCGGTCCCGCTTCCGTTTATGCAAAAGGAGCACCCCTCCCGCCGAAGGGTATATACTCGCTCGGTGTTCCCATACTGGGAATATGCTACGGGCTTCAGGTTATAGCCCATCAGCTGGGGGGTGCGGTTGTAAAGTCGGATCGTCAAGAATACGGAAGGGCAAGGCTTAGAGTCCTTAAGGAGGATCGGATCTTTGAAGGTCTCCCGAGGGAGTTTGATGTCTGGATGAGTCATGCGGATAAGGTGGAACGTTTGCCCGAAGGTTTTGAAACCCTTGCAAGCTCGGAAAATTCCCCCCATGCGGTGATAGCCTCCAAGGATAGGAAGATATACGGCTTTCAGTTCCACCCGGAGGTAGTTCATACGACCTTCGGCAAGGAGCTTTTGGCAAACTTCGTCTACGGTGTCTGCGGTGCTCAAAGAAACTGGGAGATGGGTAACTTCATAGAGGAGAAAATTGAGGAAATCAGGGAGACCGTCGGAAATGCAAGGGTAATAGCCGCTCTCTCGGGAGGTGTAGACTCAACGGTTGCGTCGGTTTTGGTTTACAGAGCTATAGGTGACAGACTCAGATGTTTTTTTATAGATCACGGGCTTTTGAGGTTGGGAGAAAGGGAGGAGGTAGAGAAGAACCTAAGATCCTTGGGTCTTCCCCTTGAGGTGGTGGACGCTTCCTCTCTCTTTCTTGAAAGGCTCAGAGGCGTTGAAGATCCCGAAGAGAAGAGGAAGATAGTAGGTAGAACCTTCATAGAGGTCTTTGAAAGGGAAGCTAAAAAGGTGGAGGGTGCGGAGTTTCTTCTGCAGGGGACTCTTTACCCCGATGTGGTTGAAAGTGCAGGCATAAAGGGAAGCGCAAAGATAAAGACCCACCACAACGTGGGGGGACTCCCTGAAAAGATGAACCTAAAACTCCTTGAACCCTTTAGACAGCTCTTTAAAGACGAGGTCAGAGAAATAGGAAAGCTCTTAGGTATCCCCAAAGAGATTCTTCTCAGACACCCCTTTCCGGGACCGGGTCTCGCCATAAGGATATTGGGGGAGGTTACAAAAGAAAACCTTGATATCCTCCGCAGAGCGGACAGGATCTTTATAGAAGAGTTGAAGAAGGAAGGGCTGTATGAAAAGATATGGCAGGCTTTTGCGGTTCTCCTTCCGGTAAAGTCGGTGGGTGTAATGGGAGACGTGAGAACTTACGAGAAGGTCATAGCCCTCAGGGCGGTTCACAGCACCGACGGCATGACCGCAGATTGGTATAGACTCCCCTACGACTTTCTTGACAGGGTTATGAGAAGGATAATAAACGAGGTGCGGGGGGTAGGAAGGGTGGTCTACGACGTTTCCTCAAAACCCCCCTCTACCATAGAGTGGGAATGATCATCTCGGAGGGCATTTGGGGGACCTAGGTCTGTCTTTGAACTTGAGATCCCAAGCTATGGCTTCACGGACCGCCCTGTCCTTTTCCTCTTCGGTGAGT
>WFYH01000004.1 GCA_015490215.1 Aquificaceae bacterium | reverse complement strand
GTTTGGACCCTCTATTTGAGAAAGAATGTCCGCTGGAGCGACGGTCAGCCTTTTACCGCAGACGATGTGGTATTCACCTTCAACGATGTCTACTACAACGAAGCCATACCTTCATCAACGGGAGATATTCTCAGGATTAAAGGGAAGAAGATAAAGGTAGAAAAGGTTGACGACTACACGGTCAGGTTCACCCTGCCGGAACCCTTCGCTCCCTTCCTAAACGCCCTGACCGCTCCTATACTTCCCAAGCACAAGCTGGAAAAGTTTGTAAGGGAGGAAACCTTCACAAGAGCTTGGAACGTCAACACAGATCCTAAGGAGATCGTCGGGACGGGTCCTTGGATCATAAAGGAATACGTAAAAGGGCAGAGGGTGGTTTACGAAAGGAACCCCTACTACTACAAGAAGAACCTCCCTTACCTTGAAAGGAGGATCGGGGTAATAGTGGGCGATCCGGATACCGCAATGCTAAAGTTTGTAAACGGTGAGGTTGACTTTATAGGTCTAAGACCTCAGGATCTTAGCCAGTTGGCACGCCTCAAGAGGAAGGACATAAAGGTCTACGATTTGGGAGCTACGCCCTCAACCACTTTCTTGGTCTTTAACCAAAATCCCGAGGCGGACATTCCCAAATACAAGATAAAGTGGTTCCGTAACAGGCTCTTTAGGGTTGCCATATCCCACGCCATAGACAGGGAGGGCATAAGCTACCTCGTCTACAACGGTCTTGCCAAACCCCTATACACACCGGTAACAGAAGCCAATAGGCTCTACTACGATGAGGACTTCTACCCAAAATTTGAATACAACCTTAAGAAAGCAAGAAGGATACTTGAGAGCATAGGGTTCAGGGACAGGGACGGGGACGGCATTCTTGAAGATCCTGAAGGGAACAAACTCAAGTTTACCCTCATAACCAATGCCGGCAACAAGGAAAGGGAAACCATAGGGAACATTATCAAAGAAGACCTCAAAAAGATAGGTATAGAGGTTCACTTTCAGCCGATTGACTTTAACTCCCTCGTTTCACGCCTCACCTCCCCGCCCTACCAGTGGGAGGCGGTCATAATAGGGCTTACGGGTTCAATGGATCCCCATTTCGGGAGGAACGTATGGCACTCTTCGGGAACGCTCCACATGTGGCACCCTCGTCAAAAGGAACCTGCAACCGAGTGGGAGAGAAAGGTGGACGAACTTATAGATAAGGCGGCGGTAGAGCTGGACTTTGACAAAAGGGTTAAACTCTACAAGGAAGCTTTCAAAATAATAACCTACCAGCAACCCATGATATTTATAGCGACCCCAAAAAGCCTGCTTGCGGTTTACGACAAGTTTGAAAACCTCTTTCCCACCGTTTGGGGATGGCACGAAGAGGAAGCCCTGTTTCTGAAAGATTAGGCTACCTTTCCTTTAGATCGCCTCCTGTATTTTTGGATCTCATGGAAGAACTTGTTTACAGCTCTGACTATAAGCCTTCTTGCCTCCCTTTTACTCTTTATCCCGTAGTCCTCCATGAAGGTCCTCACGTCACCTTCAAAGTAGCGCTTTCTTATTATCTCGTTAAGCGGGTATTCAAGGCTGTCTATTATGTTTTCAATATCCACGGCGTAGATAACTACATCTACAAAGTAGGCGTCTCTAAACAGTTTCCCTTTTTCCTCGGGAGGTTTTACAAAGATCTTTGACCGAGGCAATCTGCGACCGTTTTTACAACTTTCATACTTATCCAATATCTCACCTATCACCCAAACCTTATAGTGGTAGGGTCCAATAGCCCCCATGATTACCCCCTTTTATGGTTAAAGAGCGTTTTTAACCTTCTCAAGATCCTCAACCTTTTCAACACTGAAGACTCTGACCTTAGGGGCGGTTTGCTGGATAAGTTTGCTTAGGACTTTCTTAGGACCCACTTCAACGAATGTATCAACCCCCTGAGAAACCATATACTCAACGCTCTGGAACCACCTCACGGGAGAAAACAGTTGGCGGTAAAGGTTTTCCCTTATCTCATGAGCCATCGTATGATCTCGGGCGGTGAAGTTCTGCACCACGGGAACCTTAACGTTCTTTATAGGGGTCTGGGCGAGCTTTATACGGAAGGCGTCCGCCGCATCCTTCATAAGGGAGCAATGGGAAGGGACTGATACCTTAAGGGGTATAACCTTTGCACCTCTTTCCTTGGCTAACTTTCCGGCTTTCTCTACCGCTTCCTTCTCCCCGGATATGACTGTCTGCTTTGGGGAGTTATAGTTGGCGGGTTCAACTACACCAACCTCTTGGGCTTCCTTGCAAACCTCTTCCACCTCCTCCGGGGGAAGTCCTATTACCGCTGCCATCGTACCTTTGCCTTCGGGAACCGCCTCCTGCATGTACTTGCCTCTGAGGTAGGTAAGCCTTACCGCTTCAAAGAGCTCTATTCCGCCCGCACTCAGGAGAGCCGTGTATTCACCGAGGGAGTGACCCGCCACAAAATCAGGTTCCGGAAAACCTTCGTCCATCATCACCCTGTAGATGGCATAAGAAGCGAGGAGCAAAGCAGGTTGTGTGTATATGGTTTTGTTGAGCTTTTCCTCGGGTCCCTTTAGGGCAACATCAACTATATCCGGCAATGACATCCTGAGAGCCTGTTCGCCGTCATGGAAAACGTCTGCTGCCTGATGAAATTCCTTATAAAAGTCATAAGCCATACCTACATACTGAGAACCTTGACCCGGAAACACGTAAGCTATCTTCCCCATGATTCCAAAGGGAATATTTTAACCCTCCATTGGATGCGCGCAAGGTAAAAGTAACCTGATCCGATAGCGTTGTACTTCTTGAGGAGCTTCTTTTATAGAAAAATTGCGGGCTAAAACCCCTATCTATAATGGAGGGATACAGCCCGCCCCGAAAGGGTGAGCCTGTTTAAAAAATCCTTGAAATATGAGGGAAAAGAGTTAGAAGATAGTATCATGAAAATTTTTCCGACAGGCTTCAAAATGCTTGACCGAATGGCGGCTGTAGGGTAACTTAGTAAATGGCTTGGAACCCCGCAAGCTTTAAGGTGGGGTATTATGAAACTCTGGTTATTCAATGTAGTGTGGTTCTCATAGCTTAAATGGAGGAGGTTAGAGAATGGCTGAAAAGATAGTGGGAAGGATAGTACAGGTTATAGGTCCCGTGGTAGACGTGGAGTTTGACACAAAGGATCTACCGCCCATAAGGCACGGTCTCAAGACGAGGAGAAGGTTCATAGATGACAAAGGTAACTGGGCTGAAGAGGATCTTTACCTTGAGGTAGCCCAGCACATAGGGGAAAGCAGGGTAAGAGCTATAGGTATGGGAGCTTCCGACGGCCTCGTTAGGGGTCAAGAGGTTGAATACCTCGGAGGCCCCATAAGCGTTCCCGTAGGAAGAGAAGTTTTGGGAAGGATTTTTAACGTTGTGGGTCAACCCATAGATGAGCAGGGACCCGTAAACGCAAAGGAATATTGGCCCATGTTTAGGGAACCTCCCTCCTTGGAGGAGCAGTCCACCAAGGTTGAGATCCTTGAAACCGGTATTAAGGTCATAGATCTCCTTGAACCCTACGTTAAGGGTGGTAAAGTTGGACTCTTCGGCGGTGCAGGTGTCGGAAAGACGGTTCTTATGCAGGAGCTCATCCACAACATAGCTAAGTTCCACAAAGGCTTCTCCGTCGTCGTAGGAGTCGGAGAGAGGACGAGGGAAGGAAACGATCTTTGGCTTGAGATGAAAGAGTCAGGGGTCCTCCCTTACACGGTGATGGTCTACGGGCAAATGAACGAGCCACCCGGGGTTAGGTTCAGGGTTGCTCAGACCGGTATCACCATGGCGGAATACTTCAGGGACGTGGAAGGTCAGGACGTTCTTACCTTCATAGATAACATTTTCAGGTTTGTCCAGGCGGGTTCGGAGGTTTCTACGCTTCTGGGAAGACTTCCCTCTGCAGTCGGATACCAGCCCACACTCAACACCGACGTGGGTGAGGTTCAAGAGAGAATTACCTCCACCAAGAAAGGTTCAATTACTGCGGTTCAGGCGGTTTATGTTCCCG
>WFYH01000003.1 GCA_015490215.1 Aquificaceae bacterium | reverse complement strand
TTTAACATACTCGGAGACATAGAAGGGCTTACCTTTATAGACCTCTTTGCGGGCACAGGGCAGATAGGTCTTGAGGCGGAGAGGCGGGGAGCAAAGGTAATCTTTGTGGAAAGGGATCACAAAAGGGCGATGGACATAAGGAAGAAAACCAAAGGGAAGGTGATAAAGGGAGACGCTCTCAAGGTCCTGAAGAAGCTGAGAGGCGACATTATCTTTGCGGATCCCCCCTATGGATATACAAAGTATGAGTCTCTGATAGAAACAGCCATTGGATCCCTAACCGATGGAGGAGTCTTTATACTGGAGCACAGCAAAAAGAAAAGCTTCGGGGCTGACAGGGAGCGCATCTACGGGGACACGGTTCTCTCTTTTTGGTGGAAGGAATGAAAGCTTTTCTGATTACTGGAACGGATACGGGTGTGGGCAAGACCTTTGTTACCTACAACCTTGCCCTTGCTCTCAGAGAAAAAGGTATAAGGGTAGGATGCCTTAAACCCGTGGAAACGGGAGTTAAAAAGGTCCCCGAAGATGGAAGCCTCTTGGCAAAGGCTACAGGACAAAATCTTGAAGAAGTAGTTCCCGTGACCTTCAGGCTCCCCCTTGCTCCCTATTCCGCTACTTTGGAAGAGGGGAAGGACTTTTCCCTTGAGGGGCTAAAAAGGCACTTTGAAAAGCTCAGAGGGAAATACGAAGTTCTCCTTGTAGAAGGGGCGGGTGGAATAGCGGTTCCCATCAAAAAGAACTACACCTACGGAAACTTAGCCAAGGACTGGAAGCTGCCAGTGATAATAGTTGGGAGGGCAAGGCTCGGTACCTTAAATCATACCTTTTTAACCTATTTTTACGCTAAAAGCCTCGGACTGAAGATACAGGGGATAGTGCTCAACGGCTTCTCGGGGGAGGATGTTTCCGAAAGAACGAACCCTGCGGTGGTGGAGACCATGACAGGCATAAAACCTTTGTGTCTGCCTATGTGGGAAGGAGCTGAGCTGAGCAAGGAGCACAGGGAAAGACTACTTGAGCTTATCGGGCTTTAGACCGTAGTAGAGGGCTACTCTCTCGGCTAAAACTTTAAAGTAGGGAGCGCTTACCACACCTCCGTACAGGTTTCTGCCTTGAGGCTCGTCAACGACTATGACCGCTACGAATTTAGGATCGGTAGCAGGGAAAAAGCCTGCAAAGTAGGTAACCACCTTCTCCCTTGAATACCTGCCGAGTTTTTTGTCAAACTTCTGGGAGGTTCCCGTCTTCCCCGCTATGGTAAAGAACTTGGACCTTGCCCTCCTTCCCGTTCCCTTTTCCACCACATCTGTAAGCGCGCCCCTTAACCATTTGAGAGTCTTTTCGGAAAAGGTTCGGCTCACGAGCACCTCTTTTTTGGCTTTAAATACCACCTCACCTTCCGGAGAAATGATCTCTTTAACGATCTGGGGTTTTATTATCTCTCCCGTGGCAAGCCCGCCGAAGGCAACAGCCACATTCAGAGCGCTCAGAGCCAGCCCCTGCCCTATGGAGGCGTAAAGGATGTTGGCGGGATAGTTAAAGTCCGGTATCTGGGGGTTAGCCTCCCCCGGAAACACCCCAAGCCTTCTGTCAAGATGGAAACGCCTCAAAAGGTCCAAAACGTCCTCTTTGGTCAGGTTCATCGCCACCTTTATGGTCCCCACGTTTGAAGAGTGAACCAGAACCTCCTTGAGGGTTATCCTCCCGAGCCTCCTTATGTCCCTCACATACCTACCGTAGACCTTGACCCTGCCCTTGCCCGTGTCCACCACCGTTTTTGGGGTAACGTATCCCTTTTCAAGAGCCATACCTACGAAAAAGGGTTTCATTATGGAACCGGGTTCAAAGACGTCTGTAACCGCAAAGTTCCGCCTCTTTGAGGGAGGGTAAAGGTAAAACCGGTTCGGGTCGTAGTCGGGGTAGTTTGCCATACCCAAGATAAACCCCGTTTCAAGGTCCATAACTATCAGGGAAACCTTTTTGGGCTTCCAGCGCTTTACTATCTCCCTCTTTATATCTTCAAGGATGCTCTGGACGCTGAAATCAAGGGTGAGGATGACGTCCTTTTCCCCTCCCAGCATACCCTTGAGCGGGTGCAGGTATATCTTTCCGAGTCCCCCGTTGAAGTATATGAGGGCTTTGGAAAAACCTCCTCCCAAGTAATCGTTAAGCATATACTCCAGCCCCTCAAGACCGATCCCGTCCACCCCCACAAAGCCCAACAGGTTTGAAGCAAGCTTTCCGTGAGGGTAAACCCTTTTAAACTCCTCCTGAATACCCACAAAGCGGGCGTTGCCCGTATCGGTTATGAGCTTCCTTATAAGGGGTTTGAGATCTGAGTCAACACCCGAAACGAGCCTCAGTTTTCTCTTCTTTATCCTCTCTTCAAGCTTTCTAAGAGGAACCCCCGTTATGCGGGAAAGACCCTTCAGAAATTCCTCCTTATTCCTGATCATATCGGGGTTCGGGTGAACATATACGGATAAAGATGGAACGCTTAAGGCAAGATCCTTACCGCTTTGATCCCTTATACCTCCCCTGTAGAGGGGTATCTTTACGGGGTAAACCCTTGCGAACCTCTTCTTAACCCACTCAGTCAGGTCCCCCCTTTGTAGAGCCTGAAGGTTGAATATCCAAAGGGAAGTAAAGGCAAGCAAAAGGAGACCCACGCCGAGAACGAAGATTATCTTGGCGTGGAACCTCCGCCTTTCTCTTAGATCCAACTT
>WFYH01000002.1 GCA_015490215.1 Aquificaceae bacterium | reverse complement strand
AGAACCCGTGATCCCTCAAGAGATACTACCGGCAAGCCTCAGAGAATACACGAAAGAAGAGGAAGAGATCATAAGAGACCGCTTCATGGAGGTAGAAGAGCGTGTGGTCAGAAACAACACCATAGTATGGGACGGCTACAAGTATGAGTTCATCCTGCCCGAGCGTCTCAGGGAGGGAGAGGTAGGAAGGAAACCCAAACCTCCCAGGGTAATAGTCAAGAGGCACATAGACAACGCTTCATACCTTGAGGTTTACGACGCCCGCACCAAGGAGTTTTTAGGGATCGCCAAACTCTACTCTCAGGACGTTCCTACGGTGGATCCGACGGAGAGAAAGGAACTCAAAGACGCAGAGAAAAGGGCAAGAAAGAGAATGGAAAAACTCTCAAAGGAAATGTCCGCCATCTCTCAGATCAAGTTCACACCCGCTCAGGTTCCCCAAAGAGTTGAAGAAGAAGACGGAGAGGAGGAGACCCTTAACATCTCCATCCTCTCCAAGCTCGCCCAAGAATACGAAGACTAAAGGAGGTGGTAAAGATGGTGAAAAACTTGCCCAAACTCCACACCTACTACATTATGGAAGAAATCATCAAAGCCATCAAGGTCAACACCCTTGAAAGAGGTATCCCCATCCACGGACTGCTGTATGCGGACTCAGGAGTGGGCAAAACCTTCGCCCTGCACCAAATCTTAGAGAGCCTTCAAGGAGTCTACGCCTTCGTGCTTGAAGACAGAAGAGAATACAGCCCCTACTACCTGCTCTCAAGAATCCTTGAAGAAGCCTTCTCCATCTCCGCCCAAGGAAGGCAAATAGCCCTTGAAAAAACCCTCCAAGCCTACTTAGACAGAATGGGAGAGGTCGCACCCGTCCTAATCATAGATGAAGCCCAATTCGCCTTCTACCACCCCACAGTCCTTAACTTCTTCAAACGCCTCTCGGAACACCCCAAGATAGGATTCTCTTACCTATTCCTTATAAACGAAAAGGAGGTTCCTCTCAACCACCCCCTCGGAGAGAGGATAAGGATACGGAAAAAGATCCCGCCCATGACAGAAAAGACCGTCCGAACCCTCTCAGAGCACCACGGGGTAAAAGTTGACGAAAAGGTAATAAAGATAGCACTTGAGAGGAACGTCAGAACCCTTGAACTTGACATTCTTCTTTACAGCGCAAGGAAGGCGGGAATAGAGGAACTTGACGGGAAAACCTTCAAGGCACTTTTGAAAAAGCTCAGGGAAGAGGGGATGCCATGATGCCCCATCACATCCTGGAGAAAGCTTTAGAGCTTAAGGTCTTCCAAGTTTGGGAACTTGTCCGTGAACTTGAGAAAGACTGGGAATTTTTGCTCACAGGAAAGCAGATCAAGGACAGGGTAAGGACGTGGGTGAGGAACAACCTTAGCACAGGTTTTCTCGTGAAAGTCATGAACGATCCTCCTATGTTTACAGTGAGAAAGTATGAAAAGGAATGGAGGGAACACCTGCGCCTGAGAGCCTGTCCAGTATGCGGGGAAAAGTTTCTCCCCAGAAAGTCTCAAACACTCTATTGCTCGGAGACCTGCGCCAACAGGCAGTATGCCAAGAGAAAGTGGCAGAAGGTAAAGCCGGAGAAAAGAAAACCCCGAAAATGGACAAAGGAAGAGCTGAACCTTCTCAAAGAGACCGCCCGAAAAAGAGGAAAGCTCAGCGCTCAAGACATGAGAGAACTTGCACGCCTTTTGAACCGCACCTTCAAAGCAGTCCAGCACAAATACTACGAAGAAGTAAGGAGGTAGGATCATGATGGAAAAGATTGAGGAAGAGGCAAGAAAAAGGGCGATAAGGATCTACACTTTTTATACTTTCAGGAAGGGTATTCTCAAACGGGGATATGAATGTATCCTTGTTTTTCCTTCGGACACACTACCTAACTATTGGGGACGTACCACGGAACAAACTGTAGCCGCTCTAACCCGAGAGCCTGCTTATGTTCTACACAAATGGCAGATTCGTAAAATCTGCGAAGAGTATTCCAAATTGGAAAACAAAGAGGACATTAGCAAACTTGTGGAAATTGTAGAATCGGTAGCAACCTTTGCGTTACCTGTCGGTCTACTGGTGCCCGTTGTAACTGTTGAACTGCCTGAGGAAGAGGTCAAAGGGCTTTTTGAAGAGCTTAGGAAAAGCGGCGAGGCGGGGACGCCGCAAGGGGAAGGGGAAAGGAGACCCCCTCCCATCCACGCTCCCCCTTCCCCAACTACCAAGGCGGGGGGCGCCCCGCCTGTTGAAAAGGAGGGCTAAGATGGACGTTTTTGTGAGCGTGCTCTTCCTCTCAAAAGCCATTCAGCACAAATACTACGAGGAGATGAACGAGAGGTTAAGAAGGTGATCAAAGTAAAACTCTCAGCACTTCATAGGATTTACTCAAAAGGCTATGCTTTCCATATCCTTGCCTACACAATTCTCGAGGACAATGCAGTTGCGATGGAACCCGTGCGGGGTGAAATGGACACATGGTTGATCGTAAAAGATGTTGTCCAGCCTCTTATCAACAAACTCCTTGAGAGAGGGCTTATCTATCCCAGTGAGGTAAAGCAAGATGAGGCCCAAAACGATCCTCAAAGAGCTTGACAAGATCATAGAGCTTTGGGAGGAAGGAAAGAAAACAAAAGCCCTTGAAAAACTCTACCAGCTCAGAAACCGCATAGCTCACAAACTCCAAGAAGAGCAACAAAAAGAGCAAGGCAAAAACCCCACCGCCTACAACCTCGCCAAGTGGTATTACGGGCTGTGGGAGGGTAAAATCCCCGAAGGAAATTTCGCAAGAGCGGTAAACGCTTTCAAAAAGCTCCTTGAGGAGTTCAAGCTTTCCGAGGAAGAAATCAAAGAGCTTTACAAGTGGTGGCTTTCCCTCAGAAAAGAAGAAGTCCCCAAATACCTGTGGAAAACCTACTCCTTGGCTCTCACAGACCCAGAAACCAGATCCATCACGGACATGGT
>WFYH01000001.1 GCA_015490215.1 Aquificaceae bacterium | reverse complement strand
CCCAGACCCGACATATTCGCCCTTCCCGAGAAGGCAAAGGTAGGAGAGGTTATAGAGGAAATAAGAAAGAAGGGGCACAGCAGGATACCCATCTACAGGGAAAGGTTGGACGATATTAGCGGAATAGTCCACGTGAGGGACCTTCTTCCTGTGAGCAGAAACTACGACAAGGAGCTTGCCCTCTTCAAGAGGGAAGCGCTCATGGTTCCAGAGATAATGAGTGTTGAGAGCCTCCTTCAGGAACTCAGGAAGGCAAGAACCCAAATAGCCATAGTCGTGGATGAACACGGGGCGGTTTCGGGCTTGGTGACCATGTATGACGTCCTGAGGTGGCTTATAGGCGAGGTTCCTGAAGAGTGGGAAGAGGAAAAGGAGATAGAAAAGCTTTCGTCGGATATGTATAGGATAGACGGCTCCGCAGACATAGAGGAGGTGGCTCAGATTTTGGGTTTTGAGCTTCCAGAAGAGTATGACTACGACACGGTTAGCGGTTTCGTTATGGCTAACCTTGAGAAAATCCCCGAAAAAGGAGATGAGTTTGAATACAACGGCTTTAAGTTCATAGTGGGAGAGGTGGAAAAAAACAGGGTAAAGGAGGTTATCGTCAGGGTTCAGAGGTCTGAGGCTTCTGTCTGAGGTGGGGGAAGAGGATCACATCCCTTATGGTATCTGTGTCCGTCAGGAGCATAACCAGCCTGTCTATGCCTATACCCTCTCCTGCGGTCGGGGGCATGCCGTATTCAAGCGCCTTTATAAAGTCCTCGTCCATAGCCATAGCCTCTTCGTCTCCCATCTCCTTTTCTTTTAGCTGTTGGAGGAACCTTTCCCTTTGATCTGCAGGGTCGTTAAGCTCGCTGTAGGCGTTGGCTATCTCGTAGGTGGCAACTATCAGCTCAAACCTTTCCACCAAATCGGGATCCTCTCTGTGGGTCTTGGCAAGGGGCGAAAGGATCTTCGGAAAGTCGGTAACAAAGGTAGGCTGAATGAGGTCCTCCTCGGCGACCTTCTCAAAGACCTTGTCTATAAGCTTTGCGTGGGTAAGCTTCTCGTAATTCGCTATATCAAGATCCTTTGCCAACTTCCTCAGCCCCTCGGGATCTCTGAGGAAAAAGTCCTTATCCTTACCCGTTTTTTGCTCAAGGAGTTCAAAGTAGGAGACTCTCTTGAAGGGTGGGGTAAAGTCTATCTCCGTTCCCTGATAGGTTATCTTCAGTTTTCCTACAGTGTTTTGGAGCATGTGAACTAAGAGCTTTTCGGTAAAGTCCATAAGGTCCTTGTAGTCCCAGTAGGCGACGTAGAACTCCACCATAGTAAATTCGGGGTTGTGGGTTCTGTCTACTCCTTCGTTACGGAAGTTTTTACCTATCTCGTAAACCCGTGGGAAACCGCCCACTATGAGGCGCTTGAGATATAGCTCTGGGGCTATCCTTAAAAAGAGGTTCATCTCAAGGAAGTTGTGGTAAGTTACAAAGGGCTTGGCGTTTGCCCCGCTGGCTATGGGCTGTAGGATGGGGGTCTCTACCTCTACAAAGCCATGGGAATCTAAGAACTTCCTCAGTTCGGATATCACCTTCGCCCTCAGGAGAAAGGTCTCCCTTGCCTTGGGGTTAGCTATCAGGTCAAGGTATCTTTGACGGTATCTGACCTCAACGTCCCTTAGACCGTGCCACTTTTCGGGTAAGGGATGCAGGCACTTGGAAAGGAGCTGAAAGTCCTTCACCTCAACGGTCAGCTCTCCCGTATTCGTTCTGAAGAGTCTCCCCTTGACGCCTACGATGTCACCCAAATCTATAAAGTCACTGAAGAACTTGAAGGGTTCCTCTCCTATCACATCCCTTCTGAGGTATATCTGGATCTTTCCCGTGAGATCCTGAATGTGGGCAAAAATCGCCTTTCCCATAGACCTTATGGCTACGACCCTGCCCGCCAAGGAAACCTCTTCATCTTTAGGGTCTAAGTCGTATCTGTCTTTTAACCGCCTTATGCTCTCTGGCTGGTTTTCTGAGAGAACCGCATCGGTGACGCTGAGTTTACCTTCTACCCTCTTTAGGACACCCTCAAAGGTGTATGTCTCTCCTGCCTTCAGCCCTTCGGTCGCCGTATACACCAGTATCTCCGCTCCACTCTCGTCGGACAGCCTTACCATCCACCCCTCTTCCGTTCGGGAAACTCTCTTTGCCTTCCCCCTTACGACTGCCCTCTGTTCTTCGGGGACGGGCTTTTCAAACCTCTCCCTTACGTCGCCTATAAATGCGGAGATGTCAAACCTGTAGGGATAAGGGTTTATACCCTTTGCTCTTATCTCTTCCAGCTTCCTTACCCTTGCCTCTTCCATAGCTTTAGAAATATACCACTTCGTGGTAGCCCAGTAGTTAATGGAAATTTCCAAATACTGGGAGCTTTCTCCGCACGTTCTTGAGCTTTTGGGAGACGGGAGGGCAAAAAGTCAAAGGGAGATTTACGAAGATCTGATTACAAAACTTGGAATATCCGAGGATGATCTTTTAAAGGTGAACGACAAAAGCGGGAAGCCCCTCTTCTATACAAGGGCATCATGGGCTATCTCTTACCTGCACATGGCGGGTTTGCTGGAAAGGGTCTCAAGAGGGGTCTACAGGATTTCAGAAAGGGGGAAGGAGTTTCTGGAGAAAGATACTTCCTCCCTGAAGGACTTTGTAATTAGAGAAGTTAAGGGGAGGCGCAGGGGTAGGAAAATTCCCGCCCAGACTAAGGATCATGTAATACCTACGGAAGAAGAAGCGTCCGCCCAAACTTTAGAGACTGCCACAGATCCCCTTAGAGAGTTCTTCCTCAAACAGGAGGAAACCCTTGCGAAGCAACTACTTGAGAGGCTCAGGCCCTTGGACTTTTACAAGTTTGGGACTGCAGTCCTTAAGCTGTTGGAGAAAATGGGCTACGGAAAGGCGGTTGAGACCACAAAAACTAAAGACGAGGGGTTAGACGGAATCATAGAAGGCGACAGGCTCGGTTTTGAAAAGATAGGTCTTCAGGCTAAAAGATATTCGGACTCCCCCGTATCTGTCAAAAGCGTAAACGAGTTTATAGGTTCTCTGAACAGAAAAGGGCTTAAGAAGGGTGTCTTTATCACTACCTCACGGTTTACCTCAGAAGCTCTCAGGGCTTCCGAAGAGGCATCCATAGGCGGGATAAAGCTTAGCCTGATAGACGGCTACAAACTCGCCAAGCTTATGATTGAATACAACGTAGGCGTTTACGTGAAGGAAAGATACGAGGTCAAAGCCATAGACGAGAACTTCTTTGAGAACCTTTGAGGTTTACTTATCGCCTATCTCTTCAACTTCGTAGTCCTCTATGAGGGGGTTGATTATGTATTTCTCAACGAGGGCGGTTACATCCTGATCGTCTTCAAGCTCAAGCTCAACCAGTTTGCCCACCCTGACATTTTGAACTTTAAAGCCGTTGTCCTTTAGCATCTCCTCAACCGCTCTGCCCTGAGGGTCAAGGAGTCCCTCCTTGGGAGTTATCAGTATCCTCAGCTTTTTCATCCCTCACTCCATCCGATTTTATAACAATCCTTCTGATGGTGTCTCCCTCTTCAAGCTCCCACCTCGGACGGGCTATTCTATCCCTTTTAGAGAGGGGGATATCTTGGACTTTGACTTTATCGTAAAAGACCCTACCCATACGGGTGGTGATGAGGATTTCAAGCTCATCCTTTATCGGCAATACGTCCAAAAGCCTCTCCCTTGCAGAGCCAAGAATGTTTACCCCCTTAGCACCACGATTTCTGAGGGGTATCTCCTGCTGGTATATCCTCTTTACCTTTCCGTCTGGCGTGACGACTATAACAAAGGGCTTGTCCTCACCTATGGTTCTTATACCGACCGCTTCGTCGTTTTCCTCAAGCTTTATGCCCTGAACACCTTTGGTGGTAGGTGTAGAAGCTGGGATCTCACGAACCCTGAAGCGGGCTACCTTTCCTCTCTCGCTGAAAACGAGGATATCGTTTTCCTCCACCGATCTTGTGATACCTACCACCTCGTCGTCTTCAGATAGCTTTATTATCCGCATACCCTGAGATTTATACTCAAACTCCACGAGGGGGATCTTCTTGATGATCCCGTTCCTTGTGACCATCAAGAGCCTGTTGGCATACTGTTCTCTGATAAAGGCTCCCACTATCCTCTCGTCAGATTCTTTGAAGTTGACCTTGCTACCCTGAAGAGCTTGAGAACCTGCAAGCCAATATACCCTTCCCCTGTTTGACACCAAAAACAGCCCTTCGGTAAAGGGAACGTCCAGTATGTTTACTACGGGCGCTTCGCCTTCGGGCATATTTTCTACGGGCATAACCCTACCGTTTTCAAGGACGGCAACCATCAAAGAGCCGTGGGATAGTTCCTTCTCTAATCCTTCTATGAAGGTTCTTCTTGGGTCACCGTACTTTTTTATGAGTTCTTCAGTCTCCTGAATGAAGATCTTTATCCTTTCCTCTTCGCTTGCTATCACCTTCTCGTAGAAAACTATCTTCTCCCTCAGTTCCTCGGACTCTTTAACGAGCTTGTCCCTTTCGAGGGAGGTAAGTCTTTG